>JBOGMR010000587.1:0-7681 GCA_050746825.1 Bryobacteraceae bacterium
AAGTGCAACCGAACTGAAATGGGCTTGCCTGGCGCTTCCCAGAGATAGTAAGGCGGACCCGTAGCTTCGGTGCCCATGGCGATTCGAGTTCCCGTCGACATTCCGCGGCTGCTGTATTTGAGCATAGCACGGCGTCCGGCATTTACCTCCCGCGCGAGAGGACTCCGCGGCTGCTCGAGGCGCTGCGGCTAGGTCCGAAGTTGTTTGCCGCGCCGCTCGGCCATCTAGCCGCCCGGCGCATTGGTTCGGCGCGGGATCCAACGATGCACCGTCGCGCAATAGCGCAAGTAGGCCTCACCGAATTTCTCGCGCAGCGTCGGTTCTTCGTAGCCGATCACGAAGACGTGGGTCAGCAGTACAAAGCCGCAAGAGAATAACAGAATCGCCGCCGAGCGCTCGTAGAGGCCGAAGCCGATCAGCGCCAGGAAGCCTCCGATGTACATCGGATTCCGGACGTAACGGTACGGTCCCTCGGCGACGAAGCGGCGCGGCGCGTCGAACGGAGCCGGGGTGCCGCGCCCCCTCACGACGAATGTGCCGATGCAGCTAATCGCGATCAGCGCGCCGGCAATCATGACCGCAATGCCGGCCAGCGGCACATCCGGCAGGCGTGCGCCGAGCTGTGCGTCGTAGCGCCGCATGCCGAGCGCAAGCCACCCCCACAGTGTCGCGAAGCCGGTCGCGAACAGCAGGGAGCGAGCGGCGATGAGCAAAGTCTTCAGCGTGTCCATGGCGATACTCCTTGCCGGCTAGTGCTGGCGCGCCAGGGCGCCCGTACCGAGCATTCCGCCCAGGCCCATCGTTTCAACCGCGGAGGACGGCACGATCACCATCGAGCCCTTTTCCTTGATCGCTTCGTAGAGCATGTTCATCGCGCGGAGGTGCAGGGCAACCGGGTTATCCCGGTATACTTCCGCGGCCCTGGAGAATTTGTCCGCGATCTCGGTTTCGGCGGTGCCGAGAATGATGCGGGCCTGCCGTTCGCGCTCGGCCTGGGCCTGGCGGGACATAGCGTCCTCGAGCTCCTTCGGAATGTGGACGTCGCGGATTTCAACCGACTGCACGGTGATGCCCCACGGGCCGGTCTTCTCGTCGAGAATGCGCTGCAGCTCGCGGCCGAGCGAATCGCGCTCGGTGATCATCTGGCCGAGCTCATGCCGCCCGATCGATTCGCGCAGGGCCGTCTGGGCGCTGAGCGTCACCGCGTCGATGAAATTCTGCACTTCGAGGATCGACTTCTCGGCGTTCCACACGACCCAGAACACGATGGCGTCGACGTTGACCGGCACAGTGTCCTTGGTGAGCGCAGATTCGGCTTTGACGTCGGTCACGCGCGTGCGCTGGTCGACGTGAGCGCTGACGGTGTCGATCACCGGGATGATAAAGAACGGGCCCGGACCGCGCAGGCCGCGATAACGGCCCAGGCGGAAGACGGCGACCTTTTCCCACTGGTCGGCAATCCGGATCGCAAACATCATATAGAGCCCGATGAGCATTCCCGTCAAGATGTATGCGGAATTGTTCGTTCGCTCCGTGAGGAGCGCGCCGGGGATCACGGCGGCGACAAACAGAGTCACGCCGATGGGGTTGACCGGAGGCCGGCTGTCTGCCCCCCTTCTCGCGGCGATTGCGCCTAGACCTAGCATGTTCACTTCCTCCTTTTTTCTGTACCGTTCACAAGGTCCTGCAAACAGCTCAAGATTTCCTGAGCGCTGAAGCCCGCGCCGCCGGCGCGCGCGAGCAGTTCGCCCGCCATTCGCGTGAGTTGGCGTTGGCGCTCGGCCTCGTCCGGCTTGATCTTCTTCTCGGTGATGAAGGTCCCGATGCCTTGCTGCGTGCTGAGGATGCCGCGGATCTCCAGCTCGCGGTAGGCGCGGACGACAGTGTTGGGGTTGATGGCGAGGTCGACGGCGAGTTGACGCACCGTAGGAATCTGATCGCCGCCCTTCAGCGCGCCGCGGGCGATAGCCGACAGAATCTGGTCGATGATCTGACGGTAGGCGGGAACGCCGCTGGCCCCATCGAGCGCGAATTGTGGCGGACCGGCCGGCATCTTGAGTACTAGTGTATTAGTTTGTTAGTACATTGTCAAGAGTTTTCTTTGGACGGGCGAGAGAGAGTGAGCGATCGAATCGAGCCTCTGGAGCCGCCGCCGTTCATGTTAAGATAATCCGGACGGAGGGTTTGTATAGCATCCGTATGAAACTGTGCGTTCGGGTGTGCCTGATCGCGACGGCACTGGGAGCAGTGTGCCTCGAAGGACAGGACGCAGCCCTAAAGACAGCCTCCCGCGAAGACTGCTCATTTCAGGCGCGGCCCGAGGAGTTCCTCAGTCGCCAGTTGCGGAACCGGCGCGACATTTTCGATTCCACTGTCAAAGTTGGGCGATCGTTGTCGCGCAACGCGGTCAGGGGTCCTGCAGAGCCTGCGCCGATCCGAAATCTGATCGACGAGGAAATCTTCGGCAAGCTCGCGCGATCGAACGTCGCGCCAGCGCGGCTGACGACTGACGAAGAGTTTCTGCGCCGGATCTATCTCGATCTGACGGGCGGGCTTCCGGCGCCACAGCAGATTCGCGAGTTCGTCGCTTCCGAGAACGCATCGAAGCGGGATGACGTGATCGAGTCGCTGCTGGGCTCGAAGGCGTTCGTCGATAAGTGGGCGATGTGGTGGGGCGACATTCTGCTCAACGTCGCGTTTCCGCAGAACTTCGACCGGCAGTATAACGGGCGCAACATATTCGATGCATGGATCAAGCAGTCGCTGACGCAGGAGAAGGGGATCCGCGAGATCGCGTGGGAAGCAGTTACGGCGGCCGGGAACAGCTTCGATCTGCCCGCGGCCGCCACGAACTGGGCGCTGAATGCCAAGACGCCGATGGGCCCGATCCAGGATACATATGACACGATGCTCAACCGGACGGCGTCGGCGTTCCTGGGGCTGTCGCATTACGACTGCCTGCTGTGCCACAACGGCCGCGGGCGCCTGGAGCAGATCAGTCTGTGGGGTTCGACGGCGACGCGTGTGGAGGCGCAGAAGATGGCGGCATTTTTCGCGCGGCTCGAAATGCCGCAGCGCAACCTGCCGATCACCGACTTCTACTACCGTAGCTTCGACGTGCGCGACAGAACTACGGGGAACTACGATCTGAACACGAATTTCGGCAACCGGCCCGACCGGGTTGCAATCGCCAATCAGCGCTTTTTCACGCCGGAGTATCGCGTGACCGGCGCCACTCCGCCGGCCGGAAACTGGCGGACGGCGTTCGCCGACAACATGGTGAATGATCCGATGTTCGCGGTGAACTTCGCGAACCGGCTGTGGAAGGAGTTCTTCATTCTGCCGCTGGTCGATCCGGTGGATGGGCTGGATCCGGCGCGGCTCGATCCGTCGAATCCGCCGCCGGCGCCGTGGGTGCTGCAGGCGACGCATCCTGAACTGCTCGCACGCCTCGCTCAGGCGCTGGCGGACAGCGATTACAACTTGAGGGCATTTATCCGGACGATAGCGCAGTCGTCGGCGTACCAGCTCAGCTCGCGCTACGAGGGCGAGTGGAAATACGACTACGTTTCGCTGTTTGCCCGGCACTATCCGAGGCGCCTCGAAGGCGAGGAGGTTCACGACATCCTCTCAGTCGCGACGGGGCAGATGGGCAGCTACACGGTGAACAACCTGACAGCCCGTGTGGCGCTTGCGGTCCAGTTGCCGGAACCGATCGAGCCGAGAAGCAACGGCGCGGTGCGCGATTTCATGAACACGTTTATCCGGGGGAATCGCGACACGTTTTACAGGAGCCAAAACGGGTCGATTCTGCAGCAGCTCGCGCTGATGAACGATGCATTCGTCAACAACCGGCTCCGCGTAGCGAGTTCGCCTCCGCTCGCTGCGATTGCGAAGATGGCTGACGATGCCGCCGTGGATGAGATTTTTCTTTTGCTGGTGGCGAGAAAACCGTCGGATTCCGAGCGGCAGAACGCGCTCGAGTTTCTAAAGACTGCGAGAACCGGGGCCGAGCGGAATGAGTTCATTGAAGATCTCGCCTGGGTCTGTGTGAACAAGGTCGAGTTTATTTTCAGTTATTGAGGTTTGGCGGGCACATGAAAGACCGATTCGGATTTGATTGGAGCGGCATCGGTGGAACGCAGTTCTGGCGTCGCCCGATGCTGGGCCGGCGGATGTTTTTCCGCCACGTGGCCTCGGCCGTGGGCGGCTACATGCTCCTTCCGGGCCGGCCGATGGAAACTGTCGCGCGGGCCGGTGTCGCAACCAAGAACGCCGCGCGCAACTGCATCTTCATTTTCATGGACGGGGGCCCGAGCCAGATCGACACCTTCGATTTGAAGGAAGGGGCGTGGACGCAGCCGGCCATGGGTCCCGCCACTTACGGGGACATCCGATTCCCGCAGGGCTATCTTCCGGCCATCGCCGAGCAGCTCGATTCGATCGCGTTGGTCCGCTCGGCTAAGGCGTGGGCGGCGGTGCATGGCCTCGCCAAGCAGTGGGTGCTGATCGGGCGCAATCCGATCGCGGGCACTTCGAAGATCGCGCCGCACATCGGATCGGTGGTTTCCGCGGAACTGTCCAGGCAGGAGGGCGACAAGGCGCTGCCCGCGTTCCTGGCGCTCAACACCGGGTTCATGGTGGGCTCCGGCTATCTGCCGCCGCAGTACGGCCCGTTTTACATCACGCCTGGCGGCGCCGGAATTCCGAATACCCGGCACGGCGCCGGCAACGTGCGATTCGACCGGCGCTACGGCCTGCTGCTGAAGATGGACAACGATCTGCGTCAGTCCGCCGAGCTCGGCGCCAGCCCGCAGGAATCGTTCGCCTATAACGCCGCCGCGCGACGGTTGACGTACAACGGCGATGTGGACACCATCTTCACGTTCGATCAGAACGAGAAGAACCGCTACGGCAACACGGGCTTCGGCAACGCCTGCATCGCGGCTCGCAATCTTCTCCGGGCGCGCGCCGGAGCGCGATTCATTCAGATCACGCACGGCAATTGGGACCAGCACGAGAATATGTGGGTGACGAACGCGGGGCACACGCTGCTGGGCCGGCAGTTCGATCTCGGATTCGGCACTCTCCTGGCCGATCTCAAGAACGACGGACTGCTGGGCGAAACGCTGGTCGTCGCCATGGGCGAGTTCGGCCGCGTCCCAGGAGCGCTGAACGCGCAGCGGGGCCGCGATCATTATCTGAATCAGACGGTACTGTTCGCCGGGGCAGGAATCAAGGGTCCACGCGTTATCGGCTCGACGGACAAGGACGGCCGCAACGTCGCCGAGCCGGGCTGGGCGCGCAAGCGCGAGGCGCGTCCGGAAGACGTCGAGGCGACAATTTACTCCGCCCTGGGAATCGATTGGACGACCGTGCGCCAGGACGATCCGTTCAATCGAGGGTTCGAATACGTGCCGTTCTCGGATCGCGACCTCTACGGGCCAATTCACGAACTCTGGACGGAATGACTCTCGGGCGCCGCCATTTTCTCTTTGGAAGTCTGGCCGCCCCGGTTGCCGCGCAGAGGAATGCGCCGGAGCCGGAGCGCCCCAACATTCTGCTGATCCTGGCCGACGATCTGGCGGCCTGGATGCTCGGCTGTTACGGTAACAAAGAAATCCGCACGCCGAACATCGACAATCTGGCGCGCGCCGGTACTCGGTTTGCGAACAACCTGGTGTGCACGCCGATCTGCTCGGCGTCGCGCGCGACGTTGTTCACCGGGCGCGTGCCGCGACAGCATGGCGTTCACGATTTCCTGACCGAAAAACCGATCGAGCAACCGCCGCAGGGGCAAGCCGCGCCGCCGGCGTCGTTCCGCCAGGAGATCATGATTCCGGATCTCCTCGCCGAGCGTGGATATGACTGCGGCTACGTCGGCAAGTGGCACATGGGCGACGATCGCACTCCGCAGCATCGTTGCCGCTTCTGGTACACGATGCTGGGCGGGTCGAGCCGGTATCGGGATCCGGCGATGAGCTGGAACGGCGCACTGGTCGAGGAGAAGGGCTATCTCGCCGACCTGATGACGCGGAAGGCAACCGAGTTTCTGGATCAGCAAACGGCCGCGAAGCCGTTTTTCCTGACAGTGAGTTATTTCAATCCGCACACGCCTTACGAAGGGCACCCGCAGAAGTATTACGACATGTACGCGTCGACGAGCTTCGACTCGGTGGGCTGGGCGCCGCCGGCGCCGAACGCGCTGCGGGAGAAGAACCTGTTGGGCGACATCGTCGGCAATATTCGCAAGGCCGCAGCGGCGACGACGGCTCTGGACGATCAGATTCCGGTGCTGCTCGCGAAGCTTTCGCAGCGCGGGTTGCGCGACAAGACGCTGGTGGTGTTCTGCGGCGACAATGGTTTCCTGCTAGGGCGGCACGGCCTGTGGAGCAAGGGGCTCGCGTCCGATCCTATCAACATGTACGAAGAAGTGATGCAGGTTCCGATGATTTGGAACTGGCCGGGCCGCGTTCCGGTGCAGGGAGTGCGGCCGGAACTGGCGAGTTTCTACGATGTGCTGCCCACGATTGCGGACGTGGCCGGCGCGCCGCTGCCGCAGGGCCGCAATTATTGCGGTCGCAGCTATCTGCCGCTGGCTCTCGGGCGCACGCTGCCGAAGAAAGAGGCATGGCGCACGACGGTCTTCGGGCACTTCCGGAATACCGAGATGGCGCGCGACAGCCGCTACAAAGTGGTCGTGCGCGATGAAGGCCGTGGGCCTGGCGAGTTTTACGATCTGCGCAGCGACCCGCGAGAGAAGCTGAATTTGTACGAGACCCCTGAGCGGATCATCGAGCGCGACCGCCTCGCGGGGGAACTGGCTGCGTGGCGCAAGCGCTATGCTTGACGGGGCATAGCAGCCGCGATGGCTTCACGCCGGACCGCTACGAAGCCCGTAGCGTTTCATCTTGTTGATTAATCCCTGGCGCGACATGCCAAGCAGACGGGCGGCGCGCTGCTGGTTGTTGGCTGTCAACTCCAGAGCCTCGCGGATGGTGCGGCGCTCGACGTCTTCCACCAAATCGCGCAAACGGTGACTCTTGGAGACGTGCGCGACCGCGGACTCGGGCAGGCCTTCGAGCCAGTCTTCTTCGGTGATGACGTCGCGCCTGGCGCAAGCGGCCAGCCGCCAAATCTCGTTTTGAAGCTGGCGGACATTGCCGGGCCACGAAGCTTCTACAAAGCGCCGCATGACTGCGGAGGAGAACTGAAGCTGCTGCTTGCCCTGACCGCGGCAGCATTGCGCGAGCAGATGATTGGCGAGTAGCGGAATGTCTTCGCGAATTTCCCGCAGCGCCGGCATGTGAATGTGGATGACTTTCAAACGATAGTAGAGATCTTCCCGGAAACGGCCGTTTCGGATTTCAGATTCCAGATCCTTGTTCGTGGCGGAGATGACTCGAACGTCGACCGGAACAGGCGTACGCGAGCCGACTCGCTCGACCACCCGCTCCTGCAGCACACGCAGGATCTTGGCCTGAGCGTTGAGGCTGAGGTCGGCGACTTCGTCGAGGAACAGCGTGCCTCCCGTTGCCGCCTGAAACCGCCCTGCGCGCTGCTGCACGCCGGTGGCGACCCCCTTCTCGATGCCGAAAAGCTCGCTCTCGAGGAGGTTCTCAGGCAAGGCGGCGCAGTTAAGCGCGACGAAGGGGCGGCGTGCTCGCAGGCTGGTGTAATG
>JBOGMR010000588.1:0-5289 GCA_050746825.1 Bryobacteraceae bacterium
AGAAGCAGTGGATCAGTGAGCAGCACCTCGAGCTGTGCCGCATTCCCGCGCCGACCTTCCTCGAGCACGAGCGCGCCGCGTGGATGGCCGCGCAGTTCCGCATGCTGGGTTGCGACGTGCAAATCGATCGCGCCGGTAACGTGATCGCCCTGCCGCGCGGTTCAGCCCGCGCGCCTCTGATCGCCGTCACGGCGCATCTCGATACGGTGCTCGCGCCGAAGTCTCGCGATGAGATTCAGGTCGACCCCGACGGCCGTTTGCGCGGCCCGGGCGTTTCCGACAACGGCGCGGGACTCGCCGCCTTGCTGGCGCTCGCGAAGGCAAACCAGACGGCGAGTCCTTTCGACGACGCGCGCGGCGATGTGGTCTTGATCGCGAACGTGGGCGAAGAAGGCGAAGGCAATCTGAGCGGCATGCGCCACATCTGCAAGCAGTCGCCGCTCGGCAGGAAGATTGCTGCGTTTCTGGTGATCGACGGCGCGGCCAACGGCCAGATCACCACGCAGGCGCTTGGCAGCCGCCGCTTTGAGGTCGCCTTCAGCGGGCCCGGCGGGCACAGTTGGAGCGACTTCGGAACCGGCAACCCCGTGCACGCTCTCGGCCGCGCCGTGTCGATGCTGGCGGACGTCAAGCTGAACGGCGGACCGCGATCGTCGCTGAATGTCGGCCTCATCGAAGGCGGCGCGAGCGTGAACGCGATCCCCGCGCTGGCGCGCGCGAAAGTGGACATTCGCTCGGAGAGCAACGAGCGGATCGACGAGCTGGTGGCGGCGCTGGCGGGCGCCGTCGAGCGCGCCGAAAAGCTCGAGAACGATCGCGCCACCGGCGGCAAGGTGTCCGGCAAAGTGCGCGAAATCGGATCGCGGCCGGCCGGTAGATTGGCTGACGACGCACTGATCCTGCAACGCCTGCGCGCGGTCGACGGCTACCTCGGCATTCGCTCGCACGAAGAGTGCGCGTCGACCGACGCCAACATCCCCCTCTCGATGGGAATCCCGGCGCTCCGAATCGGCGCGGGCGGGCACGGCGGAGGGGCGCACACGATGCAGGAATGGTACCAGCCGGAAGGCCGCGACCTGGCGCTCAAGCGCATCCTGCTCACGCTCGCCCTCATGCTTCGCGACTCGCAGCCCCTCAGCTCCTCGGAGCGGGTGGGTTGACGGCCAGCCGGCAGACGCTCGCGGACCTTTCGCTCGTAGCCGTCACGGTGATCTGGGGCGCCATGTTCGTGGTCGTCCAAAAGGCGATTGAGGATGCTTCGACGCTGCTGTTCCTGGCGATGCGCTTCGGACTGGCCACTGTGGTTCTGGCCGCTGTGTTTCGCAGGCGGGCTTGGCCGTCAGGCTGGGACGATGCCGGTCGCGGCGGAGTTCTCGCCGGAGTCTGCCTGTTCGCGGGCTTCGCGTTTCAGACCGCGGGCCTCCGGTATACGACGCCCGCCCGTTCCGCCTTCATCACCGGCCTGGCCGTCGTGATGGTGCCGCTGCTCGGCGCGCTGGTTTACCGCGTATGGCCCCGTGTTTTTGAAATCGCCGGGGTGATCGTGGCGGCCGCCGGAATGGGACTGCTCACGCTTCAGGGCGAGGCGCTGCGGATGAGCCGTGGCGACGCGCTGTCGCTCGCTTGCGCAATCGCCTTCGCCGCGCAGATCGTGATCGTCGGCCACTTCTGCGCGCGAGGCAGCTTCGAGAGGCTGACGATGCTGCAGGTCGGCACGGCGGCGCTCATTGCAGGAGCGAGTTTCTGGTGGTTGGAGAAACCGTATTTAAAACCGGCGGCGTCTCTGTGGACCGCCGTGGTTGTGGCCGCCGTGCTGGCTACGGCGCTCGCCTTTGCGGTCCAATCGTGGGCGCAGCAGTATACGAGCCCGACGCGAGCCGCGCTGATCTTCGCAATCGAGCCCGTGGTCGCCTGGTTGGTGTCCTACTGGATAACGGATGAGGCCCTGACGATTCAGGCCGCAACAGGTGCGGCGCTGATCCTCGCCGGTGTCCTTACCGTCGAGCTTTCAAGAGCTCCGCAAACCGAACCGAAGCCGTAGTTTCCTCTACGAGAACGACCAGCCCTTGCGGAACGTCGGCTTCAGATACTTGTTCGCGTCCGAGTTGTTCGTGAAGCGCATCTTCGCCGGATCGTATTCGAGCTTGCCTTCAACGCGCAAAGCGATCACGCCGAGCAGCATCCACTCGACGAAAGGCGCAGCGACGTTGAAGTTCGAGCACGACGGCTCACCGCCTTTGCAGGCGCGAATCCAGTCGCGATAGTGGCCGGGCGACCGCGTGAGGAACTGCGCCGGCAGCTTGTAGTCGGCCATCTTCTGAACCGGAATCAGGCGCGTCTGTTCGCCGTAGGTTCCTGTGGTCAGAATGCCTTTGTCGCCGATGAAGACACTGCCGTCGGGAGGAGGCACTCGAGCGTCGGGGTCTTTACTCACCGCCAGGAAGTTCTCGTAATCGAAGACGCGGCCGACGAAGCCGGTCGGGCGCGCCGGCGGCATTGGTGGCGCGGCGGCTGCCTGGCCTGCGCCTTGTCCCTGTGGACGGCGGAACTGGCGTCCGGGGAGGTCGCCCAGAAGCTCGCCCTTCGGCACGCCCTCGATCTCGGGCGTCTGCTTGAGGCCGTCGTACCAGAACAGCTTCAGCGCGGGCATCGAGCCGCGCGCGGGGAATTCGAAACGGATGACCGACTTCTTCGGAAACATGAAGTCGCTCGCGCCTTCCTTCTTGAGGCATTCGACGCTCGACGGAGCGCCGAGCTGCAAGGCCACGTTGGGAGCGCCCAGAATGTGGCAGGCCATGTCGCCCAGAGCGCCGCAGCCGAAATCGTAAAAGCCGCGCCAGTTGAACGGCTGGTAGAAGGCGCCCCAATTCGTCGGGTAGCCTTTGCCGCCTATCGTGAAGGGCCGCGCTTCCGAGATGCCGAGCCAGTTGTCCCAATCGAGCGTCGCGGGAACCGGATCCGCAGGCGGCACTTCGGTGAGACCCTGCGGCCAGATCGGACGATCGGTCCAGGCGTGGACTTCGGTCACATTGCCAATCTCGCCCGACCAGATGATTTCGGCGACCTGGCGTGTGCCCTCGTTCGAGTAGCCCTGGTTGCCCATTTGCGTGGCGACCTTGTATTTGTTGGCCGCCTCGCGCAATTGGCGCGCCTCCCACACCGTTCGCGTGAGCGGTTTCTGCACATACACGTGCTTGCCGCGCTCCATGCACCACATGGCGGCCGTCGCGTGCATGAAATCCGGAACCGTGACGATGACCGCGTCGATGCCCCGGCCTTCCTTGTCGAGCATCTTCCGGAAATCTTTGTACTTCGGGACCGATTCGTATTGCTTGAATTTGCGGGCGGCCTGTTTTTCGTCGACGTCGCACAGCGCGACAATGTTCTCGGCGTTGCAGCCGTCGATGTCGCTCGAGGCCTTGCCGCCGGCGCCAATCGAAGCGACGTTCAGTTTTTCGTTGGGCGATTTGTAGCCCAGCATCTTCAGCGAAGCGGTGCTGCCGTAGCCCGCCAGAGGAACAGCTCCGGCCAGCAACGGGCCGAAGAAGAAGTGTCGTCGGGTGCAATCGTATGCCAAAGCGAGCCTCCTCGGTGATTCTAGGTTCCCGTTGTTACGCAACCGTTACGCAAATCGGGACGCACCTCCCCGCGGTGCGCCGCTTGAGCTTACAGCTCTACGCGAGCATACCACGGGTGAGGTGTTAGATAGGCGCCGGGGATCCGCCACGCGTGGCCTGTCAGGCCGACTTCTTCACCGGGAAAATCAGCACGGACTCGGCAGGCAATCGCACGTTCTTCTCGCCGGTAACCGCGGCGCCTGCGGTGCCCGCTGCCGCGCCGGCGCCCGCGCCGATCAGAGCCCCTTTACCGCCGCCCGCCAGAGCGCCGACGGCAGCACCGGCTCCACTGCCGCCCCCAATCCACAGCCAGTTGCGCTTCTTGTGAGCGGAGCTGGCGCGGCTGACCGTCGCGGTCGAAATGGGGTGAGCCTTGCCGTTGACTTCGTACGAATCGAGCGCCAGCGCCAGCACGGCCCGGCCTTTCAGCCTGCCGGAAGGCGCCGAGTTCACCACCCGCCCCGAAAACCGCGTGCCCTTGGGCAGTATCACCTTGCCGTCCGCCACGACCGGCTCATCGAGCGTCGCCGTGAACGTGTCGCCGGGACTGTTCCGGGCAGTGTCGAGCGTCTCGCCGAGCCGTACGCGTAAACGCGCGCCCGCAGGAACAGCCACTTCGTTCCTCGGAACATCCTTAAGCGCTGCGGAGGCTGTGGCCGGAGGCGCTGCGGTTGCATCTTTGATAGCCGCGTCGACGTTCTGGACCGGAGAGTGGCTTCCGCACCCAATCAAGAATGCCAGCGGGGCGATCAGAAGCAGTTGCTTTCTCATTTTCTTTTCCCCTCGCTGTCTTTTGAAGCACCTCGATTACCAATTGCAACTGGCTGCCGTGCAACCGCTTGTCAACTTGACCTAAGACGTCTCACTAGGAAAATCTTACAGGCCACTGCGCTTAACTGCGTAATCGATTGCCTCCGCGGGCACGCTGAATTGGCTCATTGCGCTGTTCCCTTGGTAGCCCAAATCGTCCATTCCGATTCTGCTGGTGTAGAACGCGTCTACCGTCATGTTGCGGACCCAGGAAAAAAAGCGGATGCCGGGCGCCAGCTCGGGCGAGGTGTTCTTCCGATAGGCGATCAGGTCGAGCATGGCAGTCTGCTGATCGGGCTGGGCAACGGCGAATGGCGCCGAGTAGCGCTTGCGCATCTGGCGATCGAGCCACGCGATGCCGCCTGTATAAATCGCGGCCAGTTCGGCGTTGTTGGCGGCCAGCAGATCGATGAACTCGGGAGCCCCGGCTTCGAGCGCGCCTTTCGATTTCTCGTCCGCCGGAACGATGAGGCCGGCCAGCGTCTGCAGTGTCAGGTACTCGGACGAGTTGAAGCACTTTGGTTTGTAGACGCCCTTCGCGGCGGATTTCTGCTCCTGGACGGCTTGGTGAACGTGCTGCGCGGCCTCGACCGAAACAACGCCGGCGCCGGTACCGGTCAGCGTCAGTGAAACGCCGATGTTGCGTAACAGCTCGCGGCGGGAAGTATCAGACATTGCGTTTCCTCAATTCCTCAGCCAGGTATTCGGCGGCGCGCCACGCGAACGCCACGATGGACAGCGTGACGTTCTTGTCGGGATTGCTGACGAACGGCGCAGCGTCGGCCACAAACAGATTCTTGACTTCGTGCGACTGGCAGTACTTGTTGAGCACACTTGTCTTCGGATCGTCACCCATCCGGAC
>JBOGMR010000589.1:0-3491 GCA_050746825.1 Bryobacteraceae bacterium
AGCTTGGACTGGTCCCAGTTGATGCGCAGGTGCGGGACTGCATTTGCGATTTCGGGCACGAAGACTTCGGTGGTGATGCCGGTCTTAGGCGTGACCGTGTCCGCGATCGTCTTGCAGCGTTTCTCCCACTCGCGCCACTCGGCCTGGTGATCGCGCCTGGTGTAGAGCTCGATGGTGACCATCATGCCGAGCAGCTCTTCTTTGTTCACTTTCATGCCGCGGCCGATCGAATCGCTATTGGGCGGACCGTTCTGGCGGGCGGCGGCGATCAGGTCTTTGCGGCCGAGCAGCAGGCCGCAGCTCTGCGGGCCGCGCAGTCCTTTGCCGCCCGAGAAAGTTACCAGATCGAAACCCATTTTGGTGAACTTTGAGAGGTTTTCGAGCGGCGGCACGTCGGCGGCGGCGTCATTGAACGTGGGCACGTTGTGCTTCTTGCCGAGCTGCACAAACTCGGCAGCCTTGATTTTGCCGGCCGGATCGTTGGCGTTGAAGAACATCATCATCGCTGTGCTGGGCCGGACGGCGCGCTCGAGCTCCTCGGACGTTTCGACCTCGACAAACTTGACGCCGCAATTTCGAATGGCGTGATCGTAACCGTATCGATGCGATTTCTGGATAATGACTTCGGTCTTCTGCGCGCCCGTCAGATCGGGAAGACGCCGGATCAGCTCGCGGCTGTTGCCGGTCACGCAAGCCGCTGTACCCAGCGTGAGGGCGCTGGCAGCTCCGGCAGTAATCATCGCGGCTTCGCATCCGATGAGCGATGCAATCTTCTCCGCGGCCTTGTCGTGCAGTTCACCGAGGTGGACGAACTGCTTCGACGCGTATTCGATGGCCTGGACCACTTCCGGGTGCATCAGCGATGCGGTAAGCGTGGTGTAAGTACCGGCGGCATTGATAAACGGCCGGATTCCCATTTCCTTGAAGTAGTCGCGCTTCGAAGGCGCGGCAACAGCGGCGCGGCCGAGCAGCGGCGTGGCGGAAAGACCTTGGAGGAATCGGCGGCGATTGGGCATAATGGGCTCCCTGTTGCGTCAGTGTAACATGCGAGTAAGCAGCGAGTCTGGATGAAAAACCGGAGCGAAATCCGCTTCCGTTTTCCATCAATATGTGCGACCCTTGAGGTGGAGAAGGGCGATGCTTCCGAACTTCCTCATTCCGGAGTCGGTTGTACGAGAAGCGGGCGCAGGAACCGCGCTCAGCCTCGAATCCGCACAAGGTGGGTTGCTCCTTCTGACGTTGGGAATCACGCGAATCATTGAACAGGAAAGCCTGGACATCGCCATCCTCGGCTCGGTGGATAACGCCGATTGGAATACGGCGCCAGTGCTTGCTTTTCCGCAGAAATTTTATTGCGGCACCTACCAGCTTTTGCTCGACCTGACCAAACACCGCGACGTGAAGTTTCTGCGCGCCGGGTGGCAGGTGAACCGGTGGGGCCGCGGCGAAGGCAAGCCGTTATTCGGAATTTACCTGTTCGTCCAGGAGGCTCGCAAGCAGTCGATCGCCATGTCTGCCTGAACGGGCCCGCGGAGAAATCGCCATCGTCAGGATCTGCGTACTGGCCAGCGGAAGCTCGGGGAATGCCGCGTTTGTCGCGGGCGGCCGCACGCGCCTGCTCATCGACGCCGGCTTGAGCGTTCGAGACACCGCCAAACGCCTCGACAGCATCGGCGAAAAGCTGGAAGCTCTGAGCGCGATTCTGATCACTCACGAGCATTCCGATCACGTCTCCGGGCTCGTCCGGCTGTCCAAGCGGCTGCGCATCCCAATCTATATGACGCGTCTCACGGCGCCATCGATCGACTGGTGTGAGACCACGCCCTGCCTGGAGCTGTTCCAGGCCGGAGCGCGCTTCGTCGTGGGCGATTTTGAGGTTGACAGCTTCACCATTCCTCACGATGCCGTCGATCCGGTCGGCTTCCGGCTGTCGGCCGAGGGCATTCGCTTCGCGATCGCGACCGATCTCGGCTACATCACAGAGTCAATCCGCTACCAGCTTCGCTCGACCGAACTGATGCTGCTCGAATCGAATCACGATCTCGAGATGCTGAAGGTGGGGCCGTATCCGTGGTCCCTGAAGCAGCGGGTGATGAGCCGTGTGGGGCACCTGTCGAACGAGGTTGCCTGCGATTTCATCGCGCAGGATTTCGACGGCTCGGCGCCGGCCTTGATTCTGGGCCACCTGAGCGAGCACAATAATCATCCGGAGATTGTGCGGCTCATGGGGGAGCAGGCCCTGGCGAAACGCGGCCTCGCCACCCGGCTGGTGATCGCAAGTCAGAAGCAGGCCACGGAAGTATTCACCTATTAGAGGGGAGACCAGACGATTGATAGCGCGCTATACGCGGCCTGAGATGGGCCGCATCTGGAGCGAAGAGAATAAGTTCACGCAGTGGCTGGAAGTGGAGATCTCCGCTGCGGAGACGATGGCGGAACTCGGAACGGCGCCCCCGGAAGCCGCGCGGCTTCTTCGCGCGCATGCCCGGTTCGATCTGAACCGGATCGAGGCGATCGAGGCGGAGGTGAAGCACGACGTGATTGCCTTCACCACTTCGGTTGCCGAGAAGATGGCCGCTGCGGGACACGCACAGGCGTCGAGCTGGCTGCACTTCGGGTTGACCTCCAGCGACGTCGTGGACACGGCCCAGGCGCTGGTGTTCCGCGAGGCGTCGGCGCTGCTCGACGGGGGGCTCGGCGCGCTCTGCGAGGTGTTGAAGCGGCGTGCGATCGAGTTCCGCCACACGGTGCAGGTGGGCCGCACCCACGGCATGCACGCCGAGCCGATTACGTTCGGGTTGAAGCTGGCGATCTGGTACGACGAAGCGCGGCGGAATCGCCGGCGGCTGGCCGCGGCAGCCGAAGACCTTCGCGTGGGCAAGATCTCCGGCGCCGTGGGCACCTTCGCGCATATCGGACCGGAGGTGGAGGAGCGCATCTGCGCGAAGCTCGGACTTGCGGCCGCGCCCGCATCGTCGCAGATCCTGCAGCGCGACCTACACGCGGCGTGGGTTGCGACGCTGGCGATCGTCACGGCGAGTCTCGAAAAAATCGCGCTCGAAATCAGGCATCTCCAACGCACGGAAGTGCGCGAGGTCGAGGAATACTTCTCGAAGGGCCAGAAGGGCAGTTCGGCCATGCCACACAAGCGGAATCCTGTGGTGAGTGAGCAGATCTGCGGTCTGGCGCGAGTGGTTCGCGCGAATGCGCAGGCTGCCTTCGAAGACATTGCGTTGTGGCACGAGCGCGACATCTCGCACTCTTCGGTCGAGCGCGTCATCCTGGCCGACTCGGCGATCCTGGCTGACTACCTGCTCCACAAGACGTGCAAGGTCATCGACAAGCTGGTTGTGTATCCCGAGCAGATGCGCCGCAACCTGGAACTGACGCGCGGCCTGGTATTCTCGGGACAGCTTCTGCTTGACCTGGCCGCCGCGGGCATGCTGCGCGAGGAGGCGTACCGCATCGTGCAGGAGCGCGCCATGCAGGCC
>JBOGMR010000590.1:0-5390 GCA_050746825.1 Bryobacteraceae bacterium
GGCGGGCGCTTCTTTCACCCCTACGGCGCGCGGGACCGTTTCGCGCGCGCGACGCTCGCCACGTGCGCCGCCTACTTCGGCGAGCCCGCCTGGCGCTACCCGGGGCAGGATTGCGCCGAGCAGGCCGAATGGTGGCTTGGCCCGCAGCCGCTTCCCTGCGGCGAATGGCGCGACACAGGCTCGCGCTGGTTCGCCGCAGCGGGCGTCGCGGTGATGCGCGGCGGGCCGCTGCACGCCATCGTTGACGCGGGACCTTTCGCCGCGGGGTCGGGCGGGCACAGCCACTCCGACACGCTGAGCCTGGTGGTTCGCCGCGGGGACGAAGACATCCTCGTCGATCCCGGTACCTACACCTACGTGTCGGACCCGAAGTCGCGCGACTGGTTTCGCGGCTCGTCCGCGCACAGCACGATCCGAATCGATGGCCTCGACCAGGGAACCGCGGCCGGACCGTTCCGGTGGAGCGCTCACCCGTCCGTCACAGTGCAGAATTTCGAAAGTTCGGCGGAACGCGACTTCCTTGATGCGTGTTGCGCGTACTCCGGCTTCACTCACCGCCGGCGCGTGCTGAGAATCGATGGCGACCTGCTCATCGTCCACGACTCGATTGATGGGCCGGCTGGCATACACAGGATCGAGCAGTTCTGGCATCTCGGATCGCGAGACGCCCGTCGCTACATCGCCCTTGCCGCCGCCGCTGAGTTGCTCGAGGGCGCGGAGCGCGCATGGCGGTCGCCGGTGTTCGGAGTTAAGGCGCAATCGTTTGTGCTGCGGGTGCAGGAGCAGTGCACGCTTCCGGCGCGCTTCGCCGCCGTGATCGACGTGGCAGGGTCCGCAGGTGATTTGAACTGGAACAGCGGCGGCGAGCTGCTGTATCAGCACCCGCGCCGAACACTCCGCATCCGCTTCAACGAACAGGGGCCGCCCGAAGTCCTGTAATTGGCGGCCGCCTTCCAGGCCGCCTCACACGTCAATTCCGGCGAACCCATTTCTCGACGGCCTGGCGCGCCCGTCTTAGAGACCGGCCGGCGCTCTTCAGGCTTCTGTCGAGCGCGCGATCGGTGTGCGCGTCCGCGGTCGACAGCGCGTTCCCGGTGTGCCGAAGCGAGGTATTGCCGGCGGCGGCCACCGCTTGAATCGGCGGCCGCGGGGCATTGATCGCAACGATAGTGCCGGCGTTCTCCAGTTGCACAATTACGGCGCCGCTGAAGTCGGTCTTCATCTTGGAAGCGAGCTGCCATGATTCCGACCCGGTCCACACCGCCCCGTTGAGCGGCGCTCCGGGCTCGCCGATGTTGATCAGATTCGCGGGGGTCAGCCGCACCATCTGCGCACATCGATCACCGCCGCATCCTCGTCCGCAGGCGTCCTGGCTCAGAAACGACGCGTGCTTTCCATCCGAAATCCACACGGTCGGGCCCACGAATTCTGCGTGTAGCGTCGATGCCTTTGCCGCGCTGCTCAATTCGCAGGCCGTGCCCTCGTGCGCGCCGCTGTACCAATAAAGCGCCTTCCAGGCCGCGGCCGGCGCTGACATCGAATCGGCCCGTAGGAGAACCGAAACGTGCTCGACATCCAGAGCGTGCCCCATGCGGCCGCAGTCTCGATTCCACAAATGATAATAGTGAATCTCAATCATCTCGCCGCGAGGGAACACCTGTCCGTAAAGGGTTCCGTTCTTCGCGACCACTCGGGGCTGATGCGAACCGGCCAGAAACTCAGCCGGCAGGCCATCGCAGTCCGGCTGGCTGACGAAGAACGCCGGGGCGAACTTCAGAAGAAGTTCCTGCTCGAAGTTGTCGGTGAGTTTGTCGCCATCTCCGTCCTCGCCAAAGCAGAGCAGGGCACAGGCGGCGAGAAGCACCGGCAGCTTTGTCACCAACCGATGGTACCATCACGTGATGCGATAAAATAGGAGCATTAGAGGACATTATCTGAAGCGAGCCTTCTTGTTACCTGCTTCGCTCGTCCTGACCCTGGCCTTCCCGCACGCTTGGGCGGCTGAAACGGGCCAACTGGACGGGAGTCCCTCGTTGTTCGCCGTGCTCGCCGCAATCAACGCCGCCGGGTACGACGCGGACCTCGACTCGCCCGCGAACCATCCGTTGCGCGAAGCGATGCGTAAGGAAATCGCCGCCAAGCGGCCTGCTGTTCTCAACGAACTGAAGCGGTTCTTCGCCGATCGCCGTCAGAAAACCTGGGCGCAGGAACTGAGCCAGTACGTTTCATTCGCGCTCTCGGTGGGCGATCCGCCAAACTTTGAGTTTCGATTCCGGGCAGTGGATCTGCCGCCGGACGTAGCTCCGTTGCAGGACTTCCAGCCGCTGCTCAAGAAGTTTTACCAGCAGGCAGGCATCGACGAGCTCTGGAAGAAGTCGCAGCCCGCTTACGATGCCGCAATCGCTCGCTATCACGAACCGGTTTCGCAGGCTGTGCTGGAAGTCAACGCTTATCTTCGCAACGCCACCAGCGGCTATCTCGGCCATCGCTTCCAGATCTACGTCGACCTGCTGGGCGCGCCCAATCAGATCCACACGCGCAGCTATCAGGACGACTCGTTCATCGTGGTTACTCCTTCGCCCGAGCCGCAAACCAACGACGTCCGCCACGCCTACCTGCATTACCTGCTCGATCCCACGGTGATCAAATACGGCGACCTGCTGATGAAAAACAAAGCGCTGCTCGACTACGCACAAGGCGCGCCCGCGCTTCCGGAGCAATTCAAGGGCGACTTCATGCTGCTCGCCACGGAGTCGGTGATCAAGGCGGTCGAGAGCCGCATGGCGCGGTCGAACCGGCCGGAACTGGTCAATACAGCGCTCGAGGAAGGATACGTGCTCACGCCGCACTTCGCCGAGAAGCTGCCGGTGTATGAGAAGCAGGAACAGGCGATGCGCTTCTACTTTCCGGAGCTGGTGCTGGCGATCAATCTGAAGCGCGAAGAGCAGCGGCTGGAAAAAGTTTCGTTCGCGGCGGCGGCGCGCGTTCGCCAGGCCAAGACTGCACCGGTCGCGCCGAAGCCGGAGCCCGCCGGCGTTTACAAGACACTCGAAGAAGCCGAGCGCGTCTACGGCAACCGCGATTGGGAGCAGGCTCGCAAGTTGTTCGGCCGCGCTCTCCAGGAGACCGACGAAAAACCGCTTCACGCGCATGCGTATTACGGCCTGGCGCGGATCGCCGTTCTCGAAAAGAACCCGGAGATGGGAGAGCGGCTCTTGAAGAAAACCCTCGAGCTGGAACCGGAGGGGCTCATCCGCGGATGGACCCTGGTTTATCTGGCGCGGCTCGCCGATGCGTCAGGCGAACGGGCCGAGGCGGTGAAGTTTTACAAGGAAGCGCTGGGAGTCGAAGGGGCTTCCGACAAGGCGCGAGAGGCAGCAAAAAAGGGCATCGAGCAGAGCTTTGCTAGGCCTGATTGAACGGGCCTGATTGAACGGGCCTGACTGAACAGCCCAATGAGTGGAAGGAGCTTTCATGAGAAGAATTTTGATTGCCGGCGCGGTGTGGCTGGCGGTTGGAGCCGCGGCGCTGCTGGCACAGGCAAAGCAGCCCCAGCCCAAGTCCCAAAAGGAAGTGGAGGCCCTACAGGCCATGTTCGCTACGCAGGACCCCGATGCGCGCATCAAGGCGGCGGACGAGCTGATCAAGAAGTTTGCGGACACGGAATTTAAGACGGTGGCGCTGTATCTGATGGCCGCCTCCTACGAGCAGAAGAATCAGTACGAGAAGATGGTCTTCTACGCCGAAGAAACGATCAAATCGGACCCCATGCATTACGGCGCGCTCCTGATGCTGGCAACTGGAATCGCCAAGCAGACCCGCGAGCACGATCTGGATCGTGAGGAAAAGCTCGCCCAGTCGGAGAAATACGCCAAGGCCGCGCTCGAAGCCCTGAAGACTGCCGCAAAGCCGAATCCGCAGCTTACCGACGAACAGTGGGCCGGAGCCAAGAAGGACTTCGAGGCGCAGGCGCACGAGGCTTTCGGTATGGCCGCGAGCACCCGCAAGAAGTTCGACGTGGCCATCGCGGAATTCAAGATGGCCATCGAGGGATCGGCCAACCCCGATCCCACGACGTTCGTGCGGCTCGGTCAGATCTACAACCAGGCCAATAAGCCGGACGAGGCGGTGGCGATCCTGGACAAAGTGCTCGCGATAGCCGACGTGCATCCGCAGATCAAGCAATTCGCGCAAGCGGAGCGGGTTCGGGCGCTGCAGGCTAAGGGAGCGATCAAACCGGCCGCGCCCGCCACGCCCCCAGCTGCTGCACCTCCCGCGGCGCCACCGAAGTAGCGATTCGCCGGATGAGCGCGGACCTGGGGAAGCTCGAAGAGATTCTCGGGCATCGGTTTCAGGATCAAGGGCTGCTGCGGTGCGCGTTGACGCATAGCTCGCATTCCAACGAACGTCTGGCCGCTTGCGAATCTCACACCGGTAACAACGAACAGCTCGAATTCCTCGGCGATTCGATCCTGGGTTTCCTCATCAGCGAGTTTCTGGTCGGGCGTTACCCGTCGTACCCCGAGGGGCGGCTCTCCAAACTGCGCGCGCATCTGGTGAGCGCAGTGCATCTCGAAGAGGTGGCGCGGAAGCGCGACTTGGGGGCATTTCTGTTTCTCGGGCGGGGCGAGGAGATGAGCGGCGGGCGCACCAAGAAAACGCTGCTGGTGAATGCGCTCGAAGCGCTCATCGCTGCGCTATATCTCGACGGAGGGATGGAGCGGGCGAGGGCCTTTGTGTTGCGCACAGTGGTTGACGAGGAATCGGCGCAGACGGGTTCGGAAGAGCCGTTCATGGATTACAAGAGCGCGCTGCAGGAGCTCGCACAAGGGTTGAAACTGCCGCAGCCGCGTTACGTGATGACGCACGAGCGCGGGCCCGAGCATTCGAAGACGTTCACGATTGAAGTGCGAATCGGACGCGATCTGGCGGGCCACGCCGAAGGCGCTTCGAAGAAAAGCGCAGCGCAGAAAGCGGCGCGCTTGTTGTGGGCGCAACTTCGGGATGAGACTGCCAGTCAGTGACGTGGCGTAGGCACTGGCGCCTGCCACGGCGCGGCTTGCCGGGCCGCTTGCACTTCGGTTGGCACAATTGCCTGCGCCGCAACTGCCGCATTCGCTAAGATCGTAATTTACCCCATGACAGCAGAGACGCCGGGCGAGAAGTTTCAGAAACTGGTCGACTTGATGGCGCGGCTGCGCGGTCCAGGCGGATGCCCGTGGGATCGCGAGCAGACCTTCGACTCGATCAAGCCGTTCCTGCTAGAAGAAACCTACGAAGTGCTCGACGCCATCGACGCGCGCAACTGGAACGAGCTGGCCGGTGAGCTTGGCGACCTGCTGCTGCAGGCGGTGTTCTTTTCGCAGATGGCGTCGGACGAAAAGCTGTTC
>JBOGMR010000591.1:0-4969 GCA_050746825.1 Bryobacteraceae bacterium
CCGGAGACGAGGATCGAGCAAGCGGCCGAGGGCGAGGGCGCAGGACGCGCACAGCGGCCACAGAGCCAGACACCGAGAGAGGTCAAGATCGACTGGGCGGGGCTGAAGCGGCGCACGCGGCAAATCACCCGCATGCCGCACGAAGTGGAGTCGTTCACTGTGGCGCCGGACGGACGGCTGGTGTTTGTGGTGGATGAGCCGGCGGGAGCGCGCAGCACAGCCTCGGTGATCTATTCGGTTCAGGACGACGGGCGCCGGCTCACGCGCGTCACGTCCAGCGCCGCAGCAGGCGAAGAGGCCGGAGAGACGCCGGAGCCCACACGTTTGGGTCGAACCAACGCAGTGCGCGGACTGCAGGTATCGCGCGATGGGCGGACGCTGTTCTTCCAGGAAGGCCGCGGTATCGTTTCGGTCGCAATGCCCGGTGGCGCCGGCGCAGGAGGGGGAACTGGCGGCGCCGGCTTGCGCGGCGCAACGGGCGGAGGCGAAGGCGCACGGCGGCGCATCGCATTCAACGCCAAGGTGCGTGTCAACAAGCGCGCCGAGTGGGAGCAGATGTTCGACGACGCGTGGCGCACTATGAAGTACCGCTTCTACGATCCGAAGATGCACGGCTACGATTGGGACGCCATGCGCGCGAAGTACAGGCCGCTGGTCGATTTCATCGGCGACCGCCAGGAGCTGCTCAACCTCGTCAATGAGATGATCGGCGAGCTGAACGCGTCGCACACCGGAGCTGCGCCGCCCGTATCGCGAGGCACGGAGGGCGCTGTCGCGACGGGACACCTCGGCATCGAACTGGAGGCGGACGAAGCGGCGGGGCGATACAAAGTGGTGCACGTGTTCGCAGGCGGGCCGGCGGATAAGGACTGGGTCAAGGTGAACGCGGGCGACTATCTGATCGCGATTGATGGGAAACCCGTCAAGTCCGGCGAGAACTATTGGAAGCTGCTGAACGAGCGGCTGAACCGCAGAGTCACGGTTACCTTCAACAGCGCGGCGTCGGAGGAAGGCTCGTGGAAGGCGCGTATCGAGCCGGTCGCAACGACGGCATTCAACACGCTTCGGTACGATCGCTGGGTGAAGGAACGCCGCGAGCTGACCGGCAAACTCTCGAACGGACGCGTCGGGTACCTGCACATTCAGGCCATGAATCCGGCGTCGCTGCGCAAGTTCGAGCGCGAGCTGCGCGAGTTTCGCGACAAGGAAGCCCTGGTGATCGACCAGCGCTGGAACGGCGGCGGCAACATCGAGCAGCAATTGCTCGCGATTCTGGTGCAGCGGCAGTATCAGTTGTGGCAGCCGCGCGGCACAGAGATTTCGGGCCGGCCGTTTGCGGGCTACTTCGGAGCCAAAGTGGTGCTGCAGAATTGGCGCTCGGCGTCCAACGCGGAAATGTTTCCGGCGGGATTCCGCGCGCTGGGGCTCGGCAAAGTGATCGGCACGCCGACCATGGGCGCGGTGATCGGCACGGGTAGCTATTCGCTGATCGATGGCTCAACCGTCCGGACGCCGGCCGTGGGCGTCTATCTGGCGGATACGAAGCGCACCAACATGGAGAACTACGGGGTGCGGCCGGATATTTTGGTTGAGAATACGCCCGAGGATAATCTTGCGGGGAAAGACCGGCAGCTTGAGGTGGCTGTTGCGGAGCTGTTGAAGGAGCTGAACGGGAAGGTGAGGATTTCGCAGCGGTAGCAGCCCGCGGTAGAAATCCCGAAAGACCGCTTGCTTACGCGCGCGGCTCAGTAGAATGCACACGTTACCGAGCCGCGACCGGCGCCGGGATCAGACGCGCTCGTAGACTCCGTTCTGGACTTTCTCCGCCCACGGCAGGGCGTATCGCCTGCCGCACTGCGTGCAGGTGTAATGGGTGGTGATGAGGTCGGCGACTTGGGAATGAAAGAAGCGGCACCACCATAGCCCGATTGATTCGACCGAGCGGTCCAGCACACTCTGACGGGCGCTTCTGCCGTGGCGATTCCATCGTCGGTTGGCGGTAGTCGGATGGGGAATCGGTTGCATATATCTGGTAGTGCCGCCTGCCCGGTGTTTCTCTCAGGGTTTTTGAGAATCAGCGGGCCTTCCGACCTCAGGTTAGCAGGCGTTATTGGAAAAGAGGGCTGCGCGCGGGCGTATTTGGGCGTTGCGCGCGCGCAAGGGCCTGCGGAAATGAAACTTGTGGCTCCTGCCAACAAAGCCGACGGGCTCGTGAATGGATTCAACCGCGCGCTCCGTAGATGCGTAAAGCACGCGCTGTCAATATTCCGGTTTAATTGGCATTTTTTTGCTGCACTGCCGGCCATCGAGGTGCGCAAAATCCCGATATTTGCTGCGGGCATGAATCACCGCGTCTGTGCACGATCTCGAGGGCCGGCCCAGCTACCGGATGGCCACTGCAACGGCAAACTCCTGGTTGGTGGGCTGCACGCGGATCCTCACGACGAAGTCCGCCGCGCTCTTCAAGTCACTGCGGATGGTCACCGTCGCTTGTTCGCCGGACTTCAGCTCGGTCCGGTCGAGCGACGCATTCAGACCCTTGGTTTTCGGCGACGTGTCGAGCGAAAGCTGCACCGTCCCCGGGAGCCGGCTCGAGACGATGACTTTGTCCGACGACGCCGCTCCCGCCTTGAGACTGATCGAGCTCTTGTCGACTTTGACCTGCGCCCAGAGATCTTCGACTTTCGGCGCGTTCGCGAGTGCGTCCAGCCCAGGTGACTGCGCCGCGCCACCCTGGGGCGCCGCGCCCGGCTTCATGCGCCCGAAAGGCGTATCGCGGACGGTCTCCGGATCGACGTACCAAAACCACTCGCCGTCCACGATCTTCCAGCGGCTCGGCGCCGGCACCTTCACGGGCTTGCCGGCAAAGCCCGGAAGCATGATGTGCTGCTCGCACAGCACGGTGGCAAGAGCCTTGGTGAAGTTATCGGAGTATACGATCTTGTCAATCGCAAAGCTCAAATAACGGGGCTTGTTGGCGGTGTAGTAAAAGTCCTGTGTGTCCTCGGCCACGTACTTCTCGGCGGCGCGGGGCCTGCCGTCGACATGCGCCTGGTAGAACTTGCCGATCCGCTCGCGCAACGCCTGATCGACGTGCGGGGGCGCCTTGTCGAACAGTTCCAGAGGGTTCTGAGCAAGCGCGCAAAGGGAGAAAACCAAAGGCAGGAAACTACGACGCATCCAGTATGATTATACATTAGCTCACATGGCCGCTCTCGTTCGACAGCGCCGGCGTTTGAGCCTCGCCTGGGGATTCGCACTGTGCGCGGCGCTGATTTGGGGCATTGGCCGCGTTACCGGCGCGGGATGGGCCACGCTTGCCGCCGCCGGGCTCGGACTGTGCGCGCTGCTCCACATCGCGGTTGCGCTGCTCTTCGATGTCGCGCTGCGCCGGCTGTCTCTACCCGGAATCGCCGGCGACCTCGCGCTGGGCATGGGTTACGCGGCGATCACGCTGGGGGTGCTCGCGCGGGGCGGAGCCGACGTCACGGGCATCATCGCGACGTCCACCGTTCTCACCGCGATCATCGGATTCGCGCTGCAGGGCATGCTCGCCGATATGCTGGGAGGCGTCGCGCTGCAACTCGAGCGCAGCATCCTGGAAGGAGACTGGCTCAAGACAGAGCTCGGGGTGGGGCGCGTCCGGAGCGTCCGCATCCGTCACACCGCCGTCGAGACGCCGGACGGCGACACGATTCTGATTCCGAACACGGTGCTCACCAAGTCGCCCGTCATGGTGCTCGGCCGCACCGCGACGTACGACGATGGCGTAGTCAGGCATCGCAAGCTCATCACATTTTCGATGAATTTCCATCACAGCCCGCCGGATGTGATCGCGGCGGTCGAGCAGGCGCTGGCCTCGTCTCCGATCGAAGGTGTACACGAGCAGCCGAAGCCGGCCTGCCACGTGGTCGAGTACACACCCGAGAGCGTGCAGTACGGCGTGCACGTGTGGCTCAGCCGGCCCGGGATGGAATACCTCGACACGTCGAGCGTGCGGCAGCGCATCTACTACGCGCTGCAACGGCTCGGTACGCCGCTCGCGACGATCGCGCACGTGGTGGGGTTGCAGCCGGCTCCCGCCGCGATGCAGCCGTTTGACGCGCCGTCGGCATTGCGCGGACTCGATTTGTTTCGCGTGCTGTCCGAAGAAGAAGCCGGCGCACTGGCCGTGGCGAGCCGGCGGCTCAGCTTCGCACCGGGAGAAGCGATCCTGCGCCAGGGTGACGCAGGAACCTCGCTGTATCTGGTGCTCGCGGGCCGGGCCCAAGTCGTGCTGAGCGGGAGCGGCAACCAGGCCGAGACGCTGGCGGCATTGGATCCGGGCGAGTTCTTCGGCGAAATGTCCCTGCTCACGGGCGAGCCAAGGTCGGCCAGCGTGGTCGCGCTGGATGCCGTCGAATGCTGCGTGATTGACAAGCCTGCGGTGGTCGAACTGCTTCGCGCCCGGCCCGAGCTCGCGAGCGAGTTCGCCGCGGTGCTGGAACGCCGGCAGACCGGTCTCGCCGCCGCGCGCGAGAAACTGGATGCTGCGTCCGCGGACCGTCAGGCAAGCACGCGCAGCGACCTGCTCAGCCGCATCCAACGTTACTTTGGAATCGGCGCAGCGCGGACTCAATCTCCGCGCTGACGCGCGCCTGGTCCCAGCCGAGGTGGCCCGCCATCGCCGATGCGTAGGGCCGGAGGTTGTCCGCGGTCCAGCGCTGCTCGTAGCCCCAATATGTGGATGCGGTCAACACGTCGGTGAGGCGCCGCGCCATTTCGTGCCGGCAGGCATAGGCGATTCGCGCCGCGCGCAGAGGAGGCAGCGCCGACGGCCCATCGGACGGAAGATAGCTGAGCACGCGCTCGGCTTCGATGCCGTAAAGACTCACCAGGAGGTTCGCTTCCGGGCCGGCGAGACGCCGTCTCATTTCGTCGAGACGTTGGCGGGTGTTGCCGCCGAGAGGAAAGGGCGCCGCCGCGGGGC
>JBOGMR010000592.1:0-8493 GCA_050746825.1 Bryobacteraceae bacterium
AAGTGATTGATGTTCCCGCGAGCTACGCGGAGCTGACCGCGACGTGCATGATCTCGACTGCGATGTTTCGCGGTGTGCGCCGGCGGTGGCTCGAACGGCGTTCTTATCAACCTGCGATCGACCGAGCCTGGCAGGCCATCACCGAGCGCGTGGCGCCTAACGGAGACGTCAGCGCGGTGTGCCCGGGCACTGGAAAGCAGAAAACACTCGAAGACTACCTGAATCGCGCACCTATCAGCGGCCGTGACGATCGCGGCGGCTCAATGGCGCTGCTGGTCGCGACCGAAATGGCGGGAAGGCCCGAGGCGTAGTTGATATACTCAAACTGCAATAAACCCATGGCCCAACTTCACTGTGCTCAGATGCAAACCGGCCAGGAACTAAAGCAACTGCCGGCCAGCCTGGGTCGCCGGGCTACGAACGGCCGTTACAACTGACTCATGGCCGGCGTCTTCCGCGATCATCTCCTCCAGGGCAGAACAGCCTTCCTCACCGGCGGCAGCAGCGGAATCGGTCTCCGCATCGCGCAGCGATTCGCGGCGCACGGCGCCCGAGTGAGCCTTCTGGGACGCGATCCTGCCAAGCTTGATCAGGCTGCGGCGCTCATCCGCAGCGAGGGCGGCGCCGCTGCGGGCTTCGCGGCCGATGTCCGCGACTACGCCGCATTGCAAAGCGCGCTCCGCCAGGTCCACGAAACTTCGGGCCTCATCGACATCCTGGTGTGCGCTGCCGCGGGCAATTTTCCGGCGCCGGTCCTCGGCATGTCCGCCAACGGCTTCAAAGCTGTCATCGACATCGACCTGCTCGGCACTTTCAACACTTGCCGCGCGGCCCACGAATTTCTTCGAAAGCCGGGCGCCTCGATCCTGAGCATCTCGGCGAATCACGCCACACAGCCCTACGCGTTCCAGGCTCACGTGTGCGCGGCTAAGGCCGGCGTTAACTTGCTGACCCAGACGCTCGCCCTCGAATGGGGGCCGGAAGGCATTCGCGCCAACTGCATCACGCCCGGCCCGATCGACGATACCGAGGGCATGCGCCGGCTTGCGCCAACCGGGGAGAGCCGGCGCGCTGTCACCGAAAACATTCCTCTGCGCCGGATGGGCACCAAGGACGACATCGCCGATCTCGCTCTCTTCCTCTGCTCGGAAGCCGCCGCCTACATCACGGGTGCGATCTACGTATGCGACGGAGGCCAGTCGCTATCGACCGGCCGGCAGTTCTCCACCGAGTGGCAGCCGTCAACCTGATATCCTGTCCGTGCTATGCCGCTTGACCTTACACGGCGCCAGTTCGCCGCTCTCCCGCTTGCAGCCGCCGCGCAGAATTCGCGCCGGCTGAACGTCCTGATGATCGCCGTTGACGATTTGAACAATCGGCTCGGCTGTTACGGCGATCCGATCGTGAAGTCGCCCAACATCGACCGCCTGGCTTCTCGCGGCGTCCGATTCGACCGCGCCTATTGCCAGTACCCGCTGTGCAATCCGTCGCGCACTTCGCTGCTGAGCGGCCGGCGTCCCGACACCACCCAGGTGCTCGACAACAGAACTCCGCCGCGAACTCATCTGGGCGATGTCGCATTCCTTCCCGAGTACTTCAAACAGCACGGCTACTTCACAGGCCGCATCGGCAAGATTGCTCACGGCTTATACGAAGACGCCGTACGGTGGGACGTTTCCGAGCAGTCCAGAGGGCGCCGCGAACGGGGCGCTGTCAAAGCCGCGAAGAAAGCGAAAGCAGAGACGAAAGCAGGCGCGCCTCCAGCCGAAGGAGGCGGGGGATTGAAGCTCGAATGGATCGCGACCGGCAATGCCGACGCTGACGAGCCCGACGGTAACACCGCGGTGCGAATCGTCAAGCTCATGGAAGAGAAGCGCGACCGGCCGTTCTTTCTCGGCGCCGGGTTCCACAAACCGCACCTGCCCTGGGTCGCGCCTAAGAAGTACTTCGACATGTACCCGGCCGGCAAGATCGCGCTGCCGAAAACGCCTGCAACCGATCGCGACGATATCCCGCCAGTCGCACTCACGCGAACGCGAGGCGATGAGTCGATGTCCGACCTCGAACGCCGGCAGGCGATTGCCGCCTATCACGCCTGCACAACCTTCACCGACGCGCAGATCGGTATGTTGCTCGGCGCCTTGGATCGCCTCAAGCTTTGGGATTCGACGGTGGTGCTCTTCTTCGGCGACCACGGCTGGCATCTGAACGACCATCTCGGCTTGTGGCGCAAGATGACCGTGTTCGAGGAGTCGGCGCGCGCGCCGCTCATCGTGGCCGCGCCAGGCTTTAAGCCGGGAGTTGCATCTCCGCGTCTTGTGGAGTTCGTCGACTTTTACCCGACGCTCGCGGAGCTCTGCGGGCTGCCCGCCCCCCAGGGTCTTGAAGGCACAAGCATGGTGCCGCTCCTGCGCGATCCGCAGCGCAAGTGGAAATCGGCGGCCTTCACGACGGTCGCGCGCGGCCGGGGGATTCTCGGGCGCAGTGTGCGCACCGGCCGCTACCGATACACCGAGTGGGGTCCGAACACTGCGGAGCTTTACGATCACGAACGCGACATCCACGAGTTCACGAACCTGGCGAACGATCCGAAGAGCGCGAAAGTGCACGAAGAGCTGCGCCAGTTGCTGCAGAAAGGCTGGCGGGCAGCCCTGCCGCCGGCGTAATAATGTGCCGCGGATTGCTCGAGTGCCCGCGCCGCGTCTTATTCTGGATATTCGACTCCAACCAAAAACAGCCCCTTCGCCGGCGCGGTAGGACCCGCTTTCACTTGTCCGTTTCCCTCAAGCAGCGCGCGCACACCCTCGCTCCCCAGATTTCCCTGTCCCGCCTCGAGAAGCATCCCAACCACATTACGCACCATATGTTTCAAAAACCCACTCCCGCGCACGCGATACACCAGCCGCGGGCCTTCGATCCGCGCCTGAGACGAAAACACCTTCCGCACCTTCGATTCACCCTCGCGATCGCTCTCGTCGCTGGCCGCAAATGCGGAAAAGTCGTGCTCACCTTCGAGCAGCGGCGCCATCTCGACGATCTTCTCCACATCCAACGGGAACGGATAGTGATGCACATAGCGCCATTCGAACGGCGAGCAGACTTCGCCCCGCCACACACGGTATTCATACGTCTTCGCCACAGCCTGGAAGCGCGGATGAAATTCATCAGCCACTTCCTCCGCCGTAAACACCCGGATGGATGGCGGCAGCAGCCGATTGATCGCCTTTCGCAAATTCGACAGCGGAATCGGATTCGCAATCGTGAACGCCGCAACTTGCGCGAGCGCGTGCACTCCAGCGTCAGTCCGGCCCGAGCCTGCTACCGCAACCGGTGCACCTTCGATTTCCGACACTACGGTTTCTATCGTCCCCTGAATCGTAGGCAGACTGGGTTGGACCTGCCAGCCGTGAAAGTCCGTACCGTCATAGGCCAGTGTGACCTTGATCCGCCGCGGCACAACTCACGCCGCCACGCCCGGCCGGCTCCCCGGCTTGACCACCGGCACTCCTTGGCGGCACATCGGGCATTGCTCCGGTGCATAGGAGACAACACGCAATGTGGCGAGCGCCACTCGCGGCACGCCCACGTCAGCCTCGCCGCCGCTCCGGTCAACGATCGACCCGGCCGCGAGCACGTTGGCGCTGCCCGCACGGATCGCTTCGACGACCTCGCGCGTGCTTCCTCCCGTCGTGATGACGTCCTCGACGACCGCCACCGCTTCGCCCGGCGCCACGGAAAACCCCCGGCGCAAGGTCATCTTGCCGCCCTCGCGCTCGGTGAAAATGAAACGCGCTCCCAGTGATCGAGCCACCTCATGACCCACGATCAATCCCCCGATCGCGGGAGAAACCACACACTGGACCGGCTTCCCTCCGGTCACGCCTCCGAGCGCAGAGGCCAGTTCCCTCGCCAGACTCTCGGCGTGAGCCGGATGCTGCAGTACCAGGGCGCACTGCAAGTACTCGGAACTGTGCAGCCCGCTGGTCAAGCGAAAGTGCCCGCGCAAATATGCGCCAGTGCGCTCGAACAGCTCCAGGATTCGATCCGGTTGCGATTCCACAAACGGCTACTATACCATTGACAATGGAACAGTTGGATCGTTTCCCGCGTATTCATTCATCTAAGGACTCTCCTATGCTTCGGATGCTTCCTTCTGTTTTCTTTTTGTGTGCCTGGGTTGTGCTTGGGCAGAATCAAGCGGCTCAGAATGAGGGGGCGGGGGTGCAGCTCGATCAACCGGGTTTCGGCAAGATCACGGCTCCCTACAAGGTCCCCTCGCTTCCGCCGCTCAACCTCGCCAACTCCAACCGCCTCGATTCACTTTTGAGGGCCGGGAATCTCTACCTATCGCTCCAGGACGCCATCGCGCTGGCGCTCGAAAACAACCTGGACATCGAGCTGCAGCGATACGGGGCGCAAATAGCCGACGCGAACATCATGCGCGCTAAAGCCGGCGGTCTGCTTCGAGGCGTTCCCGCTTCGGTCCAACAGGGCCCGTCGGGCGCACCCGCGCAGAGAGGTCAGGACACGGGCATCACGCAAAGCGCCTCCGCACAGGCCAACGCGGCTGCCGGCGGCACTGGAACGGTCATCTCGCAGACCGGTTCCGTCATCCCCAACCTTGATCCGGCGCTCACAGGATTTCTCCGCTGGGCTCACACCACAAACCCGCAAACGAGCACTTTCGTTTCGGGGACGAACACCTTGGTCAATCGCAATGACCTGGCAAACTTCAGTTACCAGCAGTCGTTTCTGACGGGCACCTCGGTGAGTCTGGGTCTGGCCAACTCGCACCTCACCTCCACCAGTCTTCGATCCGAACTAAACCCCTCGTCCAGCAGCTCGCTCAATCTCAACATCACGCAGCGGCTTCTCCAGGGCTTCGGACTCGCCGTCAATTCCAGAAACATTCGCGTCGCGAAAAACAATCGCGAAGTCTCCGATCTCATTTTCCGGCAGCAGGTCATCACGACAGTGTCTGCGATCATTAACTTGTACTGGGACCTCGTCAGCTTCCGTGAGGACGTGAAGGTTCGCGAGCAAGCCGTCGAGCTCAACAAGAAGCTCCTCGACGATAATCGCAAGCAGGTGGAGATCGGCACTCTGGCTCCAATCGAGGTTGTGCGGGCCGAGGCTGAACTGGCCAACGCCGAGCAGGACTTGACCAGCGCCCAGACACGCGTGCTCCAACAGGAGACCATTCTCAAGAGCGCTTTGAGCCGCACAGGCGTGGCAAGCCCGGCAGTCTCGGAGGCGCGCGTGATCCCGACCGACCAGATCCAAATGCCCGCGACTGAACCGATCGAGCCGGTTCAGGATCTGATCGCAAGCGCGCTCCGCACACGGCCTGAAATCGCGCAGCGCCGCATCCAGTTGGAGAACGACAGGATCAATCTCAGAGGCTCTCGCAGCCAGTTGTTGCCGACCCTCGATGCGGTCGCAAATTTCGCCAACAACGGGCTCGCGGGACACGTGAGCGAGTTGCCGCTGCCGTCCGGCTCGCCGCCCCGGGCCGTGACGCCTTTTTTTGTCGGCGGCTACGGCACCGTGCTGTCGCAGCTTTTCTCGCGTAATTTTCCGGACTATAGCATCGGATTTCAGCTCAATATCCCGCTCCGCAACCGGTCGGCCCAGGCGGACATGGCTCTCGATCAACTCTCTTTGCGCCAGCGCGAGATTGGGCTTCAGCAACTGGATAATCAAATCCGCGTCGACGTGAAGAACTCGCTGATCGCCTTGCAGCAGTCCCGCGCGGTGTATCAGGCGGCGCAGAAGACCCGCGTTTTCCGCGAGCAGACGCTGGACGCCGAGCAGAAGAAGTACGGTCTGGGTGCATCCACAATCTTCAACGTCATCCTGGTGCAGCGCGACCTTGCAGCCGCGCAATCGGCCGAGGTGACAGCGCTCAGCAACTACAGCCGCGCCAAGGTGCAGCTTGAACTGGCCACCGGCGAGACGCTATCGCGGAACAACATTTCGATCCAGGAAGCGTTCCGGGGCGCAGTGTCGCGGCCGGCATCACCGCTGCCGTAGCATTGCAGCACGGGCCTCCGAGCCCTATAAGGTGATCGCCTGAGTTCCCTTTTTCGACTCTGACTCTAGTATCCTGTGCGCATGGGTGAGAGAAAACGCCGTCGCCCCCAACGGCGGCACACCATTATTGTCGGATTTGTCTGCATGATCGCGCTCATCACCGCGATGGGAATGCAGATTCGTCCGTTCACGTATCTGTGGGTTTCTCTCTACACCGCGTTTGCCGTCGCCGTGCTCGTAATCAGCCTCAATTCGCGGCTCGAAAAGCAGTACGAGCAGGAGCACAGCCGCGCGCTTCGCGCTCAGCAGGACCTTCGGCGTCTGTCGGCGCGGCTCGTCGAAGCGCAGGAGCAGGAGCGGCTGACGCTTTCGCGCGAGCTGCACGACCAGGTGGGCCAAACTCTGACGGCGATCAAAATCGACCTGGCGCGAGCCGAACAGGCCCTGAGTCCGGCGCAAAAGGAAATCGTCGAACGCTTGCAGCGCGCGCGCAACGGCGCCGATGAGACGCTCGAGATCATTCGCCGCATGTCCATGCTGTTGCGGCCTTCCATGCTCGACGACCTCGGCCTCAGCGCCGCGCTGAGCTGGTACGCCAAACAGTTTTCTCAAAGTACCGGCATCCGCGTAAACCTCAACGACGATGGGAGCGCGGACCAGTTGCCGAGCGATCGCAAAGTCAGCCTGTACCGAATCGTCCAGGAGGCCCTCACCAATTGCGCCCGCCACTCGGAGGCGCATGCGGTCCAAATCCGCCTGGCGTCGGAAGACGATGATTACCGTGTGAGCATCGAGGATGATGGAAAGGGCTTCGTGCCCGATTCGCGGCCGAGGGGCTTAGGCTTGATCGGGATGCAGGAGCGCATCGATGAGATGAACGGAGCCCTGGATCTGCAATCGTCGCCGGGCGCAGGCACCCACATCTACGTAACGATTCCACTGGTCGCGAATGGCGTTCCCTTCGATAAACCGCAGGCGGCGCTCGAACCTAGGCAGGCATAGTCCAAATGAAAATACTCCTGGCGGACGATCACAAAATGTTACGGCGCGGGTTGCGCCGCATCCTCGAAGAACACGCGGACCTCGAAGTGGTCGGTGAGGCGGCCGACGGCCGCGAGGCTGTGGAACTGGCCGGGCAACTGCAACCGGACGTCATCGTGATGGATATTGCGATGCCGCAGATGAATGGGATCGAGGCCACGCGCCAGATCATCCAGCGTCATCCTAAAACCAGCGTCGTGATCCTCAGCATGTACTCGGACGAAAACTACGTCGTGCAGGTTCTGCGCGCCGGTGCGCGCGGTTATCTGCTGAAGGACTCCGCCGAGGAAGAGCTGATCGACGCGGTGCGCGCCGCGAGCGCGGGCGAGCCATTCTTCAGTCCGAAGATCGCCAAGCTACTGGTTGGGGACAGCATCCAGCGCCTGCGTCACGCGGGCGCCGACGATACGTACGACTTGCTGACGCCGCGCGAGCGCGAGGTGCTGCAATTGATAGCCGAAGGCCGGTCGAACAAAGAGGCCGCTGCTACGCTGTTCGTCAGCCCCACGACGATCGAAACCCATCGGGCGCGCATTATGGAGAAGCTCGATCTGCACAGTACTGCCGAGATCGTGCTCTACGCCGTCCGCAAAGGCATCGTCCAGTTGCATTAACGCCGAACCGCCGCCGCCCGCAACCCCAACTGCAAACTCACGAAACGTTCCGATAGGCTTCGTCCAGGATTTCAACCACGTGCGCGACGCGTTGGCTCCGGCCGTGCTTGGCAATGCCTGCGCGGAGTTGCAGCATGCAGCCCGGGTTGGCGGTGACGATCACTTCGGCGCCGGTGCTGTTGACGCTGTCCATCTTTTTTTCCAGGATGGCCATCGCCATGCCGGTATGCAGCACGTTGTAGATTCCGGCGCTGCCGCAGCAGAGGTCGGCCAGGGGCATCTCGCGGAAGGTGAGGCCGGGAACGGATTGCAGGAGTTTGCGCGGTTGAGAGCGGATTTTCTGGCCGTGAGCGAGGTGACAGGAGTCCTGATAGGTCACTGTGAGATTGAGCGGCGCCATCCTGGGGTTGAGCTCGATCGACGCGAGGAACTCGTTGACATCTTTCATTCGGCGCGTAAACTCGCGGGATTTTTCGGCGTAGCCGGAATCGTACTCGAGCAGCTCGTCATATTCCTTCAACGTGGAGCCACAACCGGCCGCGTTGGTGAGGATGGCGTCGCAGTTGCCGTCGAGCGCGGCATCGATGTTGCGGCGGGCCAGTGCGCGCGCCTGGTCGCGAAGGCCGGAGTGGACGTGCAGCGCGCCGCAGCAGGTCTGGTCGTTCGGAACGACGACTTCGCAGCCGTTTTTTTGCAGCACTCGAATCGTCGCTTCGTTCAGGCGTGCGAAGGAGACGTTAGCGATGCAGCCGGCCATCAACGCGACGCGGTGGCGGCGCTCGCCTTCCGCCGGAAACGTTTTGCC
>JBOGMR010000593.1:0-7224 GCA_050746825.1 Bryobacteraceae bacterium
CACCTGATCCCGGCGGAAGCGCGCAATCATTGCGCCGATGTCCGCGAGCGTGCGTCCGGTTTTCTGCGGATCAACGCCGGGGGCGGCCTTGAAACGATACGTTCGTGTGTGGGATCTGATGGTCAGCGTGCTCACGTCCACCGAGTGCAAGAATTCACCGTACTGGAACGCAAACACATCCGAGCCCGTCTTCTCATCAGGCGCGAACGTGACTGCATTTCGAGCGACGATCAATCGCCCCTGGCAGTGACCCAAACGATGAAGATGTAGCACCTTCAGAGACGCGCTCTCCGGCGCTGCGGGTTCCGGCGACGGCGTCGCAGCCGTTTGGACGACACCCTCTACCGGTTCCGGTGGAAGGAGACGGTTCGCAATGAGTCCTGGCTGGGCAGACGCGGATTCGGGCGTCGACTGAAACCATGCGGCTAGGAGAACGCCTGCACTGGCCGCGAGCAGCAGGCCGGCCGCGACACGAACTCTGCTCGGGATCGGGAAATGCCCGGCAGCGTCTCTTGCCCGAGTGAGGCGGGCAACCCACGCGTGGCTGGACGCGAGATGGGTAGGCATCCTGTCGCGGCGGGGCGCGAGTCCCGTCTTCAAGAGATCCGACGCCCTGTTCACATCCAATGGTTTGGCGAACAGATTGCCCTGACCCGACTCGCAGCGCAGCGACCGGAGCAACCTCGCCTGATCGTCGTTCTCGATGCCTTCGGCAACGACGCTCAAACCGAGTTGCTGCGCCATTGCCGTCACGCTCCCGACGATGTCCGCCGATTCCTTATGAGACTCGATGCCCCGGACAAACGCTCGATCAACCTTCAGCGTGTCCACGGGAAACTGGCGAAGATGCGCAAGGGAAGAGTACCCCGTGCCGAAGTCATCGAGGCTGATGCGGATCCCCATGCCGCGCAGCCGCATGAGCAGTGTTTTCACGGCCGTCGGATTCTCCATCGCGATGCCCTCGGTCAGCTCGAGCACGAGGCTCTGGGGCTTGAGGGAGGAACCACGCAGCGCTTCGGTCACCTCATCGACCAGAGCAGGGTGCTGCAGCTGCACGCCCGACAGATTGACGGAGACCCACAGATCGCTGGCGTCCGGGATGCTGTTGTGCCACCCGCTCAGCTGCCGGCAGGCTTCGCCAAGGATCCACTCACCGAGAGGGACGATGAATCCGGTCCGTTCCGCGAGGGCCACAAAATCCACCGGTGAAATCATGCCCAAGATGGGGTGGTTCCATCTCAAGAGCGCCTCGAACCCAACTACCTCGTTCGATTCCAGCGACACGATGGGCTGGTAGAACAATCTGAACTCGCCGCGCTCGAGCGCTCCTTCGAAGTCGGCTTCGAGCCGCAACTCGGTTCGCTCCGATTTCAAAATCGCCGTGTCGAAGATCTCGGCGTGCGATCCACCGAGGACCTGCGCGCGATGCACCGCGGTTTGCGCGTCCCGCAACACCTCGTCGGCATCGCTGTAGCCGGTCCCGCTGACTGCAATGCCCACGCTGGCGGTGAGTCGGACCTCATGGGCACCTAGACTGAGTGGCGCAAGGATTTCCCGGAGGAGTCGATCGGCCACCACTTTGGCGTGGCTCACATCCTTGAGGCCGTCGAGCAGAACGGCGAACTGGTCGTTTTCCAAGTGCGCCACGAAATCGTTGTGCCTGAGGCTTGGGGGCGTATCCGGTACCCGGAGCGAAGTTTCGAGCTGCCGCGCTGCCGCGGTGAGTACGTCGTCGCTAAAACGGCCGCCCTCCGACATCATTGCTCGCGGGCCGTCGAGATTCAGCACCAACAATGCGAAATGAAAGGCGTCGTATCGCCGGGCTCGATGAATCGACTGATTCAGACGGTCGATCAGCAGGAGCCGATTCGGAAGTCCAGTCACGGCGTCGGTCACCGTTTCCACCGTGACATCTATCTGCGTGCCGGTCATCCGGATCGCCTCGCCGGTTTTGTTTCGGATTACGACTGCACGGCAGCACATCCACCGGTACGTTCCATTCTCGTGGCGTAATCGATAGCGAACCTCGAATTCTGACGCGTCCGCCCGAGCGGCGCCTATGTCATCTGAAAGTTGCTGGCGGTCGTGCGGATGCACTCGTTGAAACCATTCCTGCGGCGCATTGCGGACCTGATGGTCCTCACAACCGGCGAGCGCAATCCATTGAGGAGAGTAATGAATCCGGTCAGACTTGAGATTCCAGTCCCATAGTCCCTCGATGTCAGCGCGGCCGCGAGAGTGGCGAGGCATACGTGTCTATGTATCGAGCTCTCTGCGTTGGTGTGCGTTGAGAGGGACCCCGTCTACCGGTTATCGGCCGGCGGCACCGAGGGGTCTAGGGATGAAAGCTGCGTGGCGGTCCGTATTGGGTCGTGCCAGCGTGTTACACGACGGGCCGAGGCGTGCAGACTGCAGTGAGCCGTCCGTTCGATGGGATCAACTGTTCCTCGGCGGTCTCAGTCGTTATCGACCGTAATTCTCACGCGCACACTCACCGGCAAGTGGTCGCTGACATGCTCACGAAAGTCGTCGAAGTCACTGCCGAGCAGATGTTCATGGACTTCGGCCTCGAGTTGCACGAGTTCGTCCGCGACGCCACCGGGCCTCGCCGATCCGATCAGGTAATCGATTTTGCTGCGTGGGAACAGCGGCACGCGCGCCTCTACGATAGCCGTCCCGCAATGAGTTCTTTTCGGAACAGAGGTCGGATAAGAGACATTCTCGGACTCTGCTGAACGGCGTCAGAATCGGACGGGGTCGGCGCGCTGGGTGTCTACTGCGGTCGGAGGGTGCTCCAGAGCAGCCGCAGTAGTTCTTCCATTCGCCGACGGTCCTCTTCCAGGGTCTTCAGTTGAGCGCGGTAGTCGGCAATGGTGTCATCCGACAGCCGTTGGCCTCGGTCCATCGCGTCGAGGGTTTTTCTCAGCACGTCGCTCATTCGCGTGAGCGCTTTCCACCGTGTGTTCCAGTGCTTGGAGAAGGTCAGGATCGAGGTGGTCTGGCACGCGACATTGTCGCTCAACTTGCGAGGCAAGGGTCATGGCGCATCCGCCAAGGACCCCGATCGGAATCAAGTCATCAACTCGTCACATCGTGCGCTAGAGTCCTCCAAGTCACGCGAAGGTCCGCAATCTGTTCGTTCCGAGCCTCTTGGGACGTTGACTGCCAAAGAGGAAGGCGGTAGTGGGCTAGCGCCGTGTTGCTAGACGCCAACCCCCTATGTCCCGCGCAGTTCCATGCCGATAAGTGACTTGATGGGCCATAAACCCAATTACCAGTCCGGACAGGGCAACCCAATCCCGCAGCCTGCGCTGGATCGCCGCGCCAGCACGCGGCCGCCAGTTCCGTCCTGTCCCTTGTGCAACGCGCCACCGGAAATGGTGTTGCTGACGGCGCGCACGGCCTATCTCCTCTATTTCAAGTGCAGCAAGTGCGGCGGCGTCTGGCAGGGTGAGAAGCCGGAGCCTGGCGGACGCCAACGTTGGGATATACCGTGAAAGAAGTGTCGTGCATTAGATTCGCCGCGTTTCGGACAGTTCAATCGAAAGCTGCTAAATTAGTTGGTCAGGGTGGGTCGTTTTCATGCGGCCAGCAGCTCCCTAACTGTCCACACGTGATCAGTGAGCCCGGCTTCCATTGCCGGCGTGACGCGTAGCGTCTGGTGAATTCGGCAGAAGTTATACCACGCCATGAAGAGCGCCACCGCCGCCTTCAGGTTCTCCAGTTTCTTCGAGACTCCGTTCGTCAGCTGCGTAAATCGCCGTAAATGCATCCGGACCGTCAGATTCGCGCGTTCAACGTGTGACGTGCTGATCTTCTCCATCTTCGGATTTCCGCTGATGGGAGTCGGAATCGCGGCAGTGACGTGTGATGACGGCCGGAACCAGTCTGGCCCGTCGGTCTTTGGTTTCCTTCAGGCGCTTCTGCTTCTTCTGCACGAACGTCCAGGCTTCGTCAGCCTGAGGTCGTCAACAAGCGCCGTTAGTCGATCGCCGGTCCCGCGCCGCAGATGAATGACATCGAAACTGTTGATTTGCCACATGGCACTGCTCGTACGGCCGCCGTCCGCGAGTGTAACCCGAAGGCTCGCGATGGCAAGCTGCTGTCAATTTGGCGCCGCGGTTTGGGACACGTAGTGGGAAATTGCCGGGGCGCCTGACGCAAGCGACGGATCTGTCGCCACGCTGCACCCACCAATACACCAACTCACCGCGATTGCGAACCCCTCGGTAGGTTGGCGCTGGGCCACTCGCTTACTGGCGCTGTCTGACGGTAGCAGGCGCACTGTAGAGAGCGCCGGAAGCCACTATTCCGGCGCTTCTGTCCGATATTCAGTTCTCAATGAGCGGCTGCTGTGCTGCATTCGGCCCGAATGCAGAGGTGAAGTGGCCTGCGGGAGGGGCTCTCAGCTCTCTTGTGCCACGCAAAGCGGTCGTTCCGTCCTCCAAGCAATGGGGCGAATGATCCGATGAGCCGCATGTTCCGGTTCAGATCGTTGAATATCAGCGAGATCGCCTGCTTGCCATGCTCCACATTGGCGGGAGTCGTTTCGTCAAACTCGGTAAAGAGTGCGGCAACCAGCTCATTGACCATTAGATCGCTGACCTCCTGGGCAAACGCAATCTCCTGGCTGGAGGGCGGATCGCTCGCGCGTGTGATGGCGGCGCCTCCCCACACCGCGACGAGCCCGATGACGGCAATGCCATAGAGCACACGATGCTTCTGTGGCATGACGGTCCTCCAGATTGAAGGCAAATACGTGACGTGACACTTCTGCGACAGGGACGCACGGAGTGGACATTTCGCCCAGCGCCAAACATCGCCGGACGTCGAATCGTGTGGTCGCCTGCGGAGGGGCAGCGCGCTGGATCCTACTTTGTCGTTCGTGGAATTGCAGTAAGACTGTTTGAGACTTGGGCGGAATCCAGCTCACTTCACCCGCGTGCTCAAGACCATATGCGGAGGCAGTCGATGCGCCGGACCAGCATGGCGGCTCACGTTCTCGTGTAAATTCTTTCAGTTTTGTGGTGTCGCGCCCGGAATCGACACAAACGCGGCGAACTCTGATGTGATCCAGTCCGCGGCTGTGTTGCTCTGCGCTCTTCTGGATTCGGACCCCGCGAGATCGAGGCCTCGGGTTTCCCAATCGCCCGCAATCGGCGCGATCGACCTCCGGCAAGGTTTTGGCACTGAAGCTCAGAGCCGCTGTCGAACAGCGCAATCCGCGCACAATGTGTGCGCACCGGTGACGATTGTGTGTGTCTCAACACCATCCCGGTCCGCTGGATCAAAGGAGGCGACGTGAGGAAATGGGCGAGCGTCCTGGCCGCGGCCAGCATCTGCATTGGGTGCGGCGGGGAACAGACGGGGAATCCCGAAACGGCAGCAGCAGAAGGCAGCGCGAAATTGGAAACGCCGGCAGCTGAGGTGATGCTGCCGCAAGGTACAACGTTGCGGCTGCGACTTCGGTCCGCGGTGGCGTCCGATACGAGCCGCGTAGAGGACCCAGTGCGCGCCGAGTTGCGCGACGCGGTCGTCGTGAACGGGGCAACGGTCCTGCCAACTGGCACCGTGTTGACGGGCGTCGTTACTGCTGTTGAACGATCTGGACGCGTCAAAGGACGCGCACGCATCGCCTATCGTTTCGATTCATTGAACTATGCAGGCGATCGCTATGACGTCTCGACGGCGCCGCTGTCACATCAGGCAGAGGCGACCAAGGGCGAGGATGCCACGAAGATCGCGGTAGGCGCGGGTGCGGGGGCTGCCGTCGGCGCAATACTGGGCGGCGGCGGCGGTGCGGCCAAAGGCGCCGCCATCGGCGGTGCTGCCGGGACCGGCGTGGTGCTGGCGACGCGGGGCAAAGAAATCAGGGTCGGACCGGGCGCCAGCGTCACGACGCGTCTGACCGCACCACTCACGATCCGCGTTCAAAGTTAAGCCTGTGGGGCGTCGCGGAGCTGCCGGGTAAGCCGACCCGGTCGCATCACGATGCTCGGTCTACTTCGATGAAGTCGTATCGCGTCGTCCTACCGCACCGCCGCGACAAAGCGCGCCAGTCCACTGTGTTGAGCGAGCACGCCACGGTGGCAGAGGCCTTCGCGGAGATCGATCGGCTGCGGGCGCAGATCGCCAAGCACGGCGGGCCGAGTAATGCGGTGGAACTGATCGTCGTCGATGCGAACGATAACGTCGTGCCCCCTGCATCCGGACGTGCAGGGAATGAGAAGGTTAAGCCGAAGGCGCGATGCCTCTAACGGTGGAGCGATTGAAGACCCTTTGGTTCCGCGGAACGCGCCGGTTACAGGCGCTCCCCGTGGGCGTCCGTGTAACCGTTGCCGTCATTGCAGCGGCGACGTGCGCGTACATGCTGTGGTTTGCGTTCGATGTCCTGGCCAGTGTGCCAGATCGTGACGAAATCCGCGCCTTCCGTGTGATGGCGCAAGCCAGCGTGCTGTTCGACGCGAATGATCGACCGGTGTTCACGCTCGCCAAGGAACACAGAATCGAGGTACCTCTCGCCGATGTGTCTCCGCATCTGATCCGCGCCGTCGTCGCGGTCGAGGATCGGCGATTTTTCGACCACCAAGGGTTCGATCCCGTCCGCATCCTCGGCTCGACCGTCGCGGTTCTGCGCGCGGGGAGGGCCGTACAGGGCGGCAGCACGCTCACGCAACAGCTGGCACGCCAAAGCCTCGGACGCGAAAAGACACTCCGTCGCAAGCTGAAAGAACTGCTTATCGCGATCGAACTCGAGCGCCACTACACGAAGCAAGAGATCCTTGAGTTGTATCTGAACAAGGTGTACTTCGGCGATGGCCTGTACGGCGCCGAAGCGGCGGCGCGCGGCTACTTTGGCAAGCGCGCGTCGGAACTCACGATCGCGGAGGCCGCTCTATTGGCCGGCCTCTTACAAGCCCCGTCGGCCTATGCCCCAACCGTGAACCCTGAGAAGGCACAGGCACGGCGAGGCGTCGTACTGCACGCGATGGTCGACACCAAGGCGATTTCGTCGGCCGAGTACGAGCACGCGGCACGTGCCCCCCTTCGCCTGCGAGATGACCTGCGGGGTCACGAGCCATACGGGGCGTACTTCAAAGAGGAGGTGCGGCGACAACTCGTGCAACAGTTCGGATGGCAGCGCGTGTCAGAAGGCGGCTTGCAGATCTACACCACCATCGACATGGCGAAGCAGCGCGCGGCGGAGACGGCAGTGGCACAGAG
>JBOGMR010000594.1:0-6984 GCA_050746825.1 Bryobacteraceae bacterium
CATTGGTGTTGAGTGATCAGGTTATCACAGCGCAGGGATTCGGCGCAGACCGTTGAATTGTCTGGACCATCTGCCTTCCAGCGCAACTTGGACCGCCCTATTCCCCTCGATAGGACGTGTATGAAAATCGAAAGGGCGATCCAGTTGTCACCGAATCGCCCATAAACTATTGAAATTGCTGGAGCCACCCGCCGGGATCGAACCGGCGACCTGCTGATTACGAATCAGCCGCTCTACCAACTGAGCTAGGGTGGCTTTCTTTTGATTTTAGCAGCAGGGGCTGCGGCGGGCAATCGGCTTCAGCCTCAGCGGCCGGACACGCCGCCGTCGAGGTACTTCCGGATGTCGGAACAGCAGTGCGCGAACGTCGGGGCTCTCGAGGTCTGGCTTGCGGACCAGCGCGGCGCCGGAGTCGATCGCGCGAGCCGGAGTTTCGCCGCGGAGTTTCAGGGCGATGGCGCGCGTGCTTTCGTAGCTCATCCGGAACGGGTTCTGGACGACGAGCGAATTCAGGAGCTGGCCGGAGGAATCGAAGGCGACGAGTTTCGTCTTGCGGGCGCCGCGCGACTTGAGGCCCTGGACCGCGCCGGAGCTGCTCGATTCGTTGTCCGCGAAGACCCGGCGAGATCGGAGTGTGCGGTGAGGAAGTTCTCCGTCAAGGCCATCGCTTTGGCGCGGCTAGCCATTCCGAACTGGATTCCCACGATTTCGATGGCGGGGTGCAGCTTGCGAATTTCATCCTGAAAGCCGGTCTCGCGCTCCATCGTGGAGGCGCTGCCGGGCATGAAGCCCACGATTCCAACCTTGCCTTTGCCGCCGATGATCTCGCCCATGCGGCGCGCGGCCATGCGGCCGGCTTCGGTGTTGCCGGTGGCGACGCAGGAAATCACCCGGGTGGTGTCGATGGCCGAATCGAAGATCGCGACCGGAATCCCGGCCTCGCCGGCGCGTTCCATTCTACCCGGAGACCGAATTCCTGCGCGGCCTTGATTGCTCCAGCGTGCACGGTTTGCCAGAAGATGTGATGGCTGCCTTTGGGCACGACGGCGACGACGTTGTTTTCGCCGCGCCGGCATGCGAGCGTCGCGATCAGCAGGAGGAGCACTGCGAGTCTCGACATACAATCAAGAGTATATGGCACGGATCAAAGTCGGCTCGCTCGCGCAGTTGCAGGCGGGCTCGATGATCGAAGCGATGATCGCGGATCAGCCCTACGCCATCTGCAACGTCGAAGGGAAGCTGTACGCGCTCGAAGGCACATGCCCGCATCGCGGCGGGCCGATCGGGCAGGGGGCAGTAAACGGCGCCTGGGTGACGTGCCCATGGCACGCCTGGGAGTTCGATTGCCGGACCGGCGCGAATGACTACAATCCCGAGATCAAGCTGAAGACCTACGCCGTCGAAGTGCAGGGCGACGACATCCTGATCGAGGTTTGAAGCGCGATGCCTGAGCTGCCCGAAGTTGAAACGATCGTACGCGGTTTGGCGCCGCGGCTCAAAGGCCGGCGCATCGTGTCGGTGGAGCTGCTGGCGAAGCGCATCGTTCACGGCAAGCCCGCCGAAGTTGCCGGGCGGAAGATTCGCGTGGTGCGCCGCCACGGCAAGTTTATCGTGATCGAGCTCGAGGGCGAGACGCGGCCGCTCGGGATTCATCTCGGGATGACCGGAAAGCTTCTGCTCGACACCGGCCGCGGCCCGTACACGCGCGCGGTGTTCACGCTGGATCGCGGCGCGCTGCGCTACGACGACGTGCGGCAGTTCGGACGGATCGAGTGGAGCGAGGCGTTCGAGCGAAGGATCGGCGGGCTCGGGCCGGATCCGTTGTCGATCGAAGCGGCGGCGTTCTCCGAGCTGCTGCGCGGCCGGCGCGCGATGGTGAAGCCTCTGCTGCTCAACCAGCGCTTTCTGCGCGGCATGGGCAACATCTACACGGACGAATCGCTGTTCCGCGCGCGCATTCACCCGCGAGCGATCGCGGCGCGGATCGGCAAGGCGCGCGCAGCGTCGCTCTACCGGGCGATCCAGGAGGTTCTCGCGGAGGCGATCGACGACGGCGGCTCGTCGGTTTCCGACTACCTCGACGCCGACGGGCGCGAGGGGAGCTTTCAGGATTCGCATCGAGTCTACGGGCGTGAAGGCGAGCCGTGCACCTCGTGCAGTGCGCCGATCCGCAGAATCGTGGTTGGACAGCGGGGGACGCATTTCTGCCCGCGATGCCAACGCCTCACTTGAAGCTTTTCTTATAAAGAAAGTCGAGACCGAACACGCCGTTCTCTTCGCGGATCGCAAGCAGCGAATATTGCTTGCTCAGCGACCATTCGACGCGCACGACTTCCGGATTGCTGCGCGTGAGGTTGGTGATGTAGGTGAAGGTCAGGTCGCGCGTGATCTGCTGCTCGAGCGTCAGGCGCGCCTGCGGCGTGCTTTCGACGCCCGTGAATCGCGGGTCGATTTTGAGCCTGCTCACGCCGAAGAAACGCTGTAAGCGGTTCGACAGTGGATTCGCGATCGCCTGTCCGACGATGGCGCTTGCGCCGAGCTGCGCGAAGCTGTCCGGTTGTGCGGCGGACCGGGCGGCTATGGTGGGGTCCGAGGTGGGCGCGCGGCCGGTCGCGAGCAACGCGAGCATCTCCGAGAATTCCATCGGCGGATCGGCGCGATGCGTCAGATTGAGCTTGTTGATCGGGCCCGAAATGGTCAGGATCACGTCGATGCCGCGGACCTTGGTTTCGAGGTCGAGATTGAGTACGGGCTCAATCCTGACGGGGTTTTGGAAGTTGATGGAGCCCTGGTTGATCGTGTACTTTGTGCCGAAGAAAACGAGCTCGCCTTGAGTGATCACGACGCGACCGAGCAGCACGGGGTTGTACGGCGTACCGCGAAGACGCAGCTCAGCCTCAGCCTGGATGTCCTGCGCGAGAGGGCTTTCAAAGCTGATGGTGGGCGAGGTTTCGATCTGCACATCGAGATGAATACCGCCCAAAAAACCGGTTCGCGCCGAAGGAGTCTTCACGGGCTCGGCGGTCTTGGCGAGAATCGATGAGAGGTCCGTGCGCGGATTGAAGCCGGTGCGAAGAATGGTCACACTGCCGGAAAGGACGCTGTTGCGCGCGGCGCCTGTCAGGTTGAGCGCGGCGTCGGCGGTGGTGCTGACGCCCTCGGGATAGCGGACTCGAACCTGTGAGGCGTTCAGCGTGAGGCGATACGTCAGTTCGTCGCCAAAGCCGACAAACCCGCCCGCAGAAACCTTGCCGCCTCCGACTTCGCCTTTGAGATCCTGAATGTTCGCCTGGCGGCCGCTGAACAGGATGGCGCCGTTGCCGTTGGCCAGGCCCGTCGTAAAGTCGCCGTAGAAAAACCCGGCGCCTTTGAGGTCCAGCCTCCCGCTCAACTGAGGTTGCCGAACCGCGCCGCGCGCGGACGCGTTGATCGACACCGCACCGGAGGAGTTGATGTCGCTGTCGAACATGGCGAGGACTCGCAGGTCGGCGGCGCCCTGAAGGCGCACGTCGAGGATGCTCTTTTGCAGGTCCTGCGATTGGAGATTGACTGACCCGGAGGCTTCGAGATTCGTCGACGGCCCGGCGAATCGCGCCGAGGCGATGCGGACAACAGAACGCTCCAGGGTGGCATCGACGGGCCCCTGGTTGCGGATGGCGAAGCGATCGGCGGGTGCGCCGTCTTGCAGAGGGTAGAGCTCGATGCGCGTGGCGTGCAATGCGGCCTTCCACTGCAAGGGGTCGAAGGCGGGGCCGTCAACCGAGATCGTGCCTTCGGCGGTTCCGTCGAACGGAGCGGCTGACGCCGGCTTGGCCTCCGCGCCGGCGAACCAGTCACGAATGCTGGCGAAGGAAACTCGCGAGAAGGCGACTTCGGCATGGCCGGGATAGCCGGGCTCGATGCGCCAGCGTCCGGTCCCGGTCAGCTCTGTGTTGAGAAAGTCGGACTGCAATCGGATATCGAGCTGGCGATCGACGGTGGTTGCCACCAAAAACAATTTTCCGATGGGCTGCGTGTTGAGCTGGAGGTTCTGCGCGGTGAGCGTGCCGGCCAGAGAGACCGGACGGACGGTGGAGCGGTCGACGTCGATTTCACCCTTCGCATCGGCGCGCAGAGTGCCGGTGAGTCCCGCACGATACTCGCGAACCGTGGCGAGGCGCTGGATCTCGATTTGCGTGGTTGCCGCCGTGAAATGCAACCGGCCGGTGGAGAAATTGTTTGGCGGATGGTCGAACACTGCCGAGCCGTTGAGGCGCGCGCCGGCGGCGGCGACCTCCACGTCCTGCAATTCGATCTGTTTCCCGGTGTAGCGGACGCGCGACGTAATGCGGTCGAACGCTTCGCCGTAGAGAGAACCGCGCTGGAGAGTGACGTCAGCTTGCCCGGCCGGATTCCCGATAGCGCCGCTGACGGTGGCGATGATCGTTGCCGCTTGCACGGAGCCCTTCACTTCGGCGAGCTCGACGCGGCCGGTGGAGATGTTCAGGTTGGCGCGAACGGCGCCCGCCGGCTCGGGCTTCCAGTTCACGAGCTCGATCGAGCCGGTGCCGCGGACCGACGCGCTTCCGGCTTGCGGCCGGGTGATCTGCAGATCGAGATTCTCGAAGCGAGCGAGCGCGCTGGTGGCGGCAACGCTTGTGGAGAGTCGATCGGCGCGCTGGCCGTTCCAAACCAGTCCTGTGGCCGCGACTTTGCCGTTGACAGCGAGCGAATCGAGATTACCCGTGACCACGCCGTCAAATGTAGCGTTGCCGTTGTCGAGACGAACGGGCATGGTGGCGAGGGGCGTCGACGACACGGCGTTGATGGCGGGCAGCAGGTCGTCGAGATTTGCCGACTCGAAATGCACGCGTAACTCGGAGCCGGCCGCGCCCGTGAGGCTGAGGCGCGTGGAGCCGACGGCCAGGTGAGACCGGCCGAGTGCGAGAGTGCGGGCTCGGCCGTCGTACCGCGCGTCGATAACGCCGGTCAGCGGGACGGGGCCGGCGCCAGGCGTGATGGCGAGGCGGGTTTCAGCGATGACCGCGGTGCTTCCAATGCGCCCACTCAGGCGCACCGGCCCTGACACCGAGCCATCCCAGGGGCGCTGCTGCGGCGAGGGCGCAAAAGTCGCGAGAAGCTGCGGGATGGCGAGGTTGCGGAGTTCACCCTCCACCTGAAACCGGTCGAACTGCTCGATGCTCGCGTCCCCGCGGAAGCCGCCACCGGGCGCCGAGACCTCGACGGAGCGCAATCGAAGGCTCCTGGGATCGAAGTCGACTGCCGCGGACATCGCAACGTCCTGGACGTAGTAGCGGGCGTAGCGGATGCCGAGCGCCCGCCCGCGAAGTTTCGCGGAGACCGCATAGCTTGTCGCGCGCGACCACGAAGCCGTGCCGTCAAATTCGACCGATCCGCGGCGGACCAGGCCGGAGCGGAAGAGCCGCGCGACACGCGCCGCATCGGTGGAGCCGTGGAATCGGAATGTGGTTCGCGGCGTTGTAAAGTCCTCGATCGAACCGGACGCTTCCACGCGCGCGCCTTCGATTTGAACCAGCAAGCGCGAGGCGTCGAGACGATTCTTCTGGATCGCGAGCGCCAGGTCGATTTGCGCGTCGAACGGATCCAGCTTTCCAAAGGCGAGATGCAGCGGCTCAATCCTGATCGTGCCGTCATAGCGAGGGCCGGCTGCCGAGTAGGAAAACTGGACGCGCAGCTTTTCGCCCCGGGCATCGAGCGGCGTGCGCGAATCTTCAAGGTGAACCGCGCCGCCCGTGATGGCGAAGCGGCCGATTTTGAGGTCGAGGATGATCTCTGCGGCCGTGCGGTCCGGCGGCTCTCTCTTCACTTTCGGTTCGGGAACGTTGGTTGTTCCGTCGGGCTTGACGATCAGGTGAATGGAAGGCTCGGTGACGTCGAGACTGGCCAGATCGACCTGGCGCTTGAGAACGGAAATCACACGCAGGCCGACGACGATGGAGCGAATGCGCGCGAGGGGCGCGGCGCCGGGAGGTTCGGTCCCGCGGATTACCAGGTCACGTACTTCGGCGCGGAGCGTGCGCCAATCGAACGAAAACGAACCGATTGCGACGCTGCCGCCGGTGGAGCGTTCGATCTCCGCGACGATTCTCCGGCGAACCTGTTCGTGGAACCAGCCGCTGCGCGCGATCAACGCCGCTGCGATGACGATCACGATGACAAGCCCGGCGAGAGACGCAGCCGAGAGGAGCGCAATCCTGACGGGGCGTTTCACTTGAATGCCTCCTCACGGAATTCGATGCGGGTGCGGGTGCGCGCATCCTTGAGCCAGGCGTCGGCAAGCTGGTTCACTCGTTCTTCGATGATGGTCTCCTCGATCCCGGCGCGCTGGTCATCGTCGAGCATCGGGGGATGCGGGTTGACGGGCAGCTTGGGCGCGACGTTCTTCTTGAAATAGTCTTCGATTTCGGCGGCGCTGACTTGAACGCCCGGACGGAAGCGCACGCTGACGAAGCGAAGCACGGCTGACTGGCGCTCGAAGTGCGATTTGAGGTCCGGTTCGCGCAGACCGGCCTGCTGCACGGCGGCTTTGTAGCGCGCGGCATCGCCGTCAAAGCGCTCGGCGATCAGCTCGGCGAGCATCTCGGATGAGCCGTTGGCCGAGAGAGAAACGTAGCCGGTGACGTCCATTTCGCGGCGCATCAGCCGCTGGTCGACGAGGCGCTCGGCGGTCTTGCGGCGCGAGCCGGGACCGAGGCCGGGCGGCTCGTTGTTCAAGAAGGCGACGATGCGGATTTCGCGCCGGATTTCGCTGTCGGTGATGACGCCGGCGCCGGTGGTGACGGCGATCCGGTCGATGACTTCGGCGCGGGACGGGCCGATCGCGGCGTGCAGGCAGAGGGCGAGGGCCGGCAGGAAAAAGGGAAGCGGGCGCAGGTGGAGCCGCAACCGATGGGCAGACTGAAGGCGGCCCCACCAAGCGCCGGGACAAGTCCCGGCGCGGCAGGCACGAATGCCTGCGCCACG
>JBOGMR010000595.1:0-4132 GCA_050746825.1 Bryobacteraceae bacterium
CAATACGGCCGGCTGAAGGTTCACGTTCGAAACCGGCTGCTGCACCACAAACGGCAGACGCGGCGTCTCCAGTATCTGTGGCAGTACGGGTTCTTCGAAAAGGACGCGGGCGCGCGCAACGCGTTCGCCATACTCCACCAGAAAAGGCAAACAGCCCGATGAAACCTCGCTCGCTGCGATTGACCTGTTACAACGTCGGATTCGGCGACTGCTTCCTGCTCTCGTTCGAGTACGCCAAGACCAGCCGGCACGTGCTGATCGATTTCGGCAGCACGGCGCTGCGGCGCGGTACGCCGGAAGCGCGAATGCTGGACGTGGCGCGCGACGTCGCTTTGCGGTGCCAGGGCAAGCTCCACGCCGTGGTCGCGACCCACCGGCACAAGGACCATATCAGCGGCTTTGCCACGAAGAAGAACGGCAAGGGATCGGGCGACATCATCGCCGCGCTCAAGCCCGATGTCGTGATCCAGCCCTGGACCGAGGATCCGAAAGCGGAGCGCGACGCCCTGAAGCCAACCCGAGGCCCGCAGGATGCCAACCTCAGCCTGGTCGCCGCGCTTTATCACATGCACGGATTCGCCGAGGCCGCGCTCGGAGAAGCGCTGCGCCCGGATAGCCCGCTTTTACCCGTGGCGCGGAAACAAATCGCGTTTTTAGGCGATGATAATCTCTCCAACCGCTCCGCCGCCGTCAACCTGCAAACGATGGGCCGCAAGAATTATTACGTGTATTTCGGTTCCAAGTCGGGCCTCGAGGAAGTGCTTCCAGGGGTGAAGACGGAGGTGATCGGTCCTCCGACGCTCGAGCAGAGCGAATCCATTCGAAAGCAGCGCGCCCGCGATAAAGACGAGTTCTGGCAATTTGCGTCGTTTTGGGCGTCGGCAGCGCAGGCGGGGAAAGTCGCGCGGAAGAACGGCAACCTGTTCCCGCGCTATGCCGCCTACCCGCGCGGCGCGGCGCCGTTTGAAGCGCGCTGGTTCGTCGATCGCGTGCACGCCTCCTACAGCGAGCAACTGCTCTCGATCGTCCGCGCCCTCGACGATCAGATGAACAATACCAGCGTGATCCTTCTCATGGAGGCGGGAGGCAAGCGGCTGCTGTTCCCCGGCGACGCGCAGATCGAGAACTGGAACTTCGCGCTATCGAACGAGAAAGTGAGGAAGCGGCTGGCCGCGGTCGACCTCTACAAAGTAGGCCATCACGGCAGCCTCAATGCCACACCGAGGTCGCTCTGGAAGCTGTTCGAACGCCGCTCTCCAAAAGAAAAAGACGGCCGGCTGCAATCGGTGGTGTCCACTATGCCCGGCAAGCATGGCGACCCGCGCAAGGGGACCGAAGTGCCCCGCAAGCTGCTGGTCGAGGCATTGACCCAGGAAACCCAGTACTTCTCCACCGAAAAGCTGAAACCGTCCGAGCTTGCCAAAGAATTTACAACAATTTTTTGAAACCCGGTGACAGAAAAGACGCCACTGGCGCGTACTATTTCCAGATAAGGGAGGGTATGGGCATGTCCGCGGTTCAGCCGACGCTAATTCCCCCCAATATGTCCCGGCTTGCGGATTGTGTCGAGGACGTTCGTCTGGCCGCTGGCGACACAGATCCGGGCCCGGTAGATCCGCTCCAGTATGCCGCGCTCATCGAAAGGCTCGAAGCCGCGAGACAAGAGTTGCCTCCTTTGTACATCGATGCGCTGTTCGAACCCTACCTCGCAGCCCTGCAGCGGCTGGGACAAGCCGGTTTCACCAATATCCTCACGAGAGACCCAAAGCGCGAAGGTTTAGCGAGAATAATGCTGGACATCGCTCAAGCCGTTCTGCAAAATGGCGAGGAATTTGCGAAGCGGGCTGGTGAAGGGTTCTCCGAGATCGTCGGCGATCTGTATGACGGTTTCCTCAGCGCGGAAGACCGGCGAGGCGTGGAGCCACCCGATGAGAGCGTGGTCGCGCCCATGGTGAAATTCGGCAGGCCCGAGGTTGGGCCCTACACACTTCCCGTGGATGCCACGTCCGTCTTCGGTGTCCACTGCGGCATCCTGAATTTGCCGCCGGCGAATGCGCGTCGCGGCCTGCTGGCATGGGCAGCGCTGGGTCATGAAACCGCCGGCCATGACATCCTGCATGCCGATGCGGGGCTTCGGCGGGAAGCGGCCGACGCCGTGGAGGCGGCGCTGACGCGCGCCAGCGTTTCGCCGGATCTGCCCGGATACTGGGTGGAACGAATCGACGAAGCAGCCTCCGATGTTCTGGGAGTCTTGAACATGGGGCCGGCCGCGGGCGTCGCGCTGGTCGGCTATTTTCGAGGGTTGAACGCGGCATTCACCGGGGTCGCGAAATTGCGGAGCGAAGGCCCGGCTGACGACCCGCACCCCGCGGATGTCTTACGCGGATTTCTGGCCGCGGCCGCTGTGCGGCTGCTGACGTTCAGCAGCGCGCCGGCGTGGTCGAAGGCGATTGACACCGAGACCCAGAACGACGCGAACAATATTACGATCGCGGGCAACCCGATCAGCCTGCAGGATGCGCACGTTTCGGCCGAGATCGTGGCGCGGTCGATTATCCTGACGCGCATGCGGGGCCTCGAGAACCGCACCCTGGGATCGATCCAGAACTGGCGGAACGGCGACGAGGCAACCGTGGCCAGGCTGCGGCGGTCGCTGGCATCGGGCGAGCCGGTCGAGCGGTTGGGCAATGGCGTCTACGCCGCACACGTGGTCGCGGCCGCGCTGACGGCAACAGTCGCGGGACTGGCCACGGTCGAGGTGATTTTCGGCCGGATGCTGGCGATGTTGCAGAGCATGCACGAGGTGAATCCGTCCTGGAGCCCGCTGCCAGTCCGGCATCCGGGAAGCCTGGCCGTCCATCGCGCGTACATCTACCCTGGTCCCTGACGCGTTCGATGCAGCGCCCGCGCCACCTCCGTTACCCTGCTCGCTCCGGCCTTGACACACCGCCGCCGCAAGGATAAAGTCCGGTCGATGCATCCACTCCGGCTTTTCATCACTCTTGCATTGGTTGCGCCGGCTCTCGCCCAAACGCCTCGTCCCGTATCGCAAGCCGAATTCGACCGCTGGATGACGGAGCTTTCCAACTGGGGCCGCTGGGGCAAAGACGACGAGCTCGGCGCGATCAACCTGATCACTTCCTCCAAGCGAAAGGCCGCCGCCCAACTGGTCCGCGAGGGTGTGTCCGTGTCGCTCTCTCATGACGCGGAAACCCAGACCGCCGCCGACAACCCGCGCCCGTTCGTTCACGAGATGCTGGTTCATGCGGGAACGCCGGACGCCACTTCGCACAGCGACTCGTTTTCCATCGCGCATCACGGTCTGGCACACACGCACCTCGACGCGCTTTGCCACTACTTTTACAAGGGCCGCATGTACAACGGCGTTCCGCGCAGTGAAGTGACCGCCCAAGGAGCGGGCAAGCTCGCCATTCACCGGATGAAGAACGGCGTCTTTACGCGCGGGGTTCTGATCGACATCCCGCGCTTGAAGGGCGTGCCGTTCCTCGAACCCGGCACGCCGATTTATCCGGAAGACCTCGACGCCTGGGAAAAATTCGCGCGCGTGAAGATCCAGCCCGGCGACGCGGTCCTGGTTCGAACCGGCCGTTGGGCGCGCCGTGCAACCAAAGGACCGTGGCCGGCAAGCGATCACCTCGCCGGTCTACACGCGTCGTGCGCGCGCTGGCTGAAGGCGCGCGACATAGCCGTCCTCGGAAGCGACAGCGCGAGCGAGGTACGTCCCACTGGCGTCGAAGGGATGCGCGGCCCGGTGCACACGCTCATTCTGGTCGCGATGGGCGTGCCCATCCTGGACAATTGCGATCTCGAAGACCTCAGCAACGCGGCGAATGAGCGCAAACGCTGGGAGTTCCTTTTGACCACGGCGCCTCTCGCCGTGCGTGGCGCGACCGGCTCGGCGCTCAACCCAATCGCGACGTTCTGATGTGGGGGGGGACGCGCGGCGCTACCGCAAGTGTACCTTCACCAAACTCCGATCCACCGCCTTGAGATTCGGTTTCCCGCACAGCCCCATGCTGCGCGCGAATTCGCTCTGCAGCATCCCCAGGACGGTCTGCACTCCCTCGGCGCCGTAGGCGCTGAGTCCCCACAGCACCGGCCGCCCGATCAG
>JBOGMR010000596.1:0-3176 GCA_050746825.1 Bryobacteraceae bacterium
GGGCACTTGTGCCTGCCACGCCGAGACTCGTCTCGGCGCTTGACGAATTTGCCCAGAACCCGCGAGCATGGCAGGCACTTGTGCCTCCGCCACGGTTCCTCACTGGATTTTCTCCGCGATCGATTTCGCCTGGAGGAAGAGTAGCAAATAATCCGGGCCGCCGGCTTTCGAATCGGTGCCGGAGAGGTTGAAGCCGCCGAAGGGATGCGCGCCTACCATCGCGCCCGTGCACTTGCGGTTTACATAGAGGTTCCCGACAAAGAACCGCTCGCGTGCCTGCTCGACGTGCTCGGGATTTCGCGAATAGACGGCGCCGGTCAGCCCGTACTGGGAATCGTTCGCCATCTCGAGCGCGTGCTCGAAGTCGCGGGCCTTCGACACCGCGAGCACTGGTCCGAAAATCTCTTCCTGAAAAATCGTCGCCTTGGGTTCAACATCCGCAATCACAGTGGGCTGAATGAAATATCCCGGGCCGGGCGCCGCGCCGCCGCCCGCGACCAGCTTGCCCTCCGTCTTGCCGGTGTCGATGTAGCGCAGGATCGAGCGGCGCGCGCCTTCGCTGATCACCGGACCCATGTAAGTGGCCGGATCGTCCGCCGGTCCGACGCTCAACGTCTCGACCTTCGCTTTGAGCTTCGCGAGGAACTCGTCGTAAACGTCCGCATGGACGATCGCGCGAGAGCACGCCGAGCACTTCTGCCCCTGATAGCCGTATGCCGACGCCGCCACACCCGCGACGGCCGCGTCCAGATCGGAATCCGCGTCGACGACGATCGCGTCCTTGCCTCCCATCTCCGCGATCACGCGCTTGATCCAGATCTGCCCGGGCTGGTGCTTCGCGGCGAGCTCATTGATACGCAGGCCGACGTCCCGCGAGCCGGTGAACGCAACGAAGCGCGTGCGCGGATGCCCGACGAGCACGTCGCCGATCGCAGCGCCGCTCCCGGTAACCAGGTTGAACGAGCGGTCGGGGAAGCCGGCTTCGAGCAGCACCTCGGCAAACTTGGCTGCGATGGTTGGCGTCTCGCTCGAAGGCTTCAGCACGACAGTGTTGCCGGTGACCAGCGCTGCGCCCGTCATTCCCGTCATGATCGCGAGCGGAAAATTCCACGGCGGAATCACGACTCCGGCGCCGAGCGCCAGATAGCGCATTTCGTCGCGCTCGCCAGCCAACTGTACGAGCGGCGGCGGCGCGGCCAGGCGCTCCATTTCCCGCGCATAATATTCGCAGAAATCGACGGCCTCGCAAACATCCGCCTCGGCTTCGGGCCAAGTCTTGCCCGCTTCGTAGACCAGCCATGCGTCAAATTCGAATTTCCGCTCGCGAATAATCTGCGCCGCGCGCCGCAGCAGCCCCGCGCGATGCGACGGCGGGGTGCGGCTCCATTCAGGGAAAAACGCGTGGGCCGATTCGACGGCGGTCGCGGCCATCGCGGACGTCGCCTTCTGGTGGATGCCGGCAACTTCAGACGGATTCGAAGGATTGAACGAGCGCAGCTTGTCGACGGTCTTCAGGCGCGCGCCGGCGATAAGCAGATCGTACTCACGCCCGAACTCCGAGCGCACCTTGGCGAGTGCGGATTCCATCGCCTGACGATTGGCGGGTGCGGAGAAATCGGCGTAAGGCTCGTTGCGGAATTCCGTCATCGCGGTGAGGTACGACGTCGGCAATTTGAGCTTAGCAGGTTGAGGGGCGGGACGGCCCACCCCTCGGCAAGGAAGGAAGATCGGCGCGGTTACTGAGGGATGACGGTCAAGCTGGGATCGCTCCCGACGTGTCGAGTCCGTAGCCGAACACGACGAGCTTCTGGCCTCGGGCGATCATCTGGCCGAAGCTCGCGGCGCCGTTCTCGGCCATCATGGCGCGGATGACGGGAGGCTCGGCGGCCTGCACGGCAGCGCTGAGCGTCAGCGTTAGTTCGAAGACGAGCGTTCTCAAGTGTTCGGGCTGCGTGAAAGGATTGTAAAAAGGAAGCGGCGCGGGCACTCGTGCCTGCCACGCCGAGACTCGTCTCGGCGCTTGGCCGTGCCGGCTCCGAGTGAATCGAAAAACAAGCGTCCCGAAAAGTCGGGACGTGGCAGGCATAAGTGCCTGCGCCACGGTTGAGAATCCCGGCCCGCTCATGTAGGCTGATTAAGCACTATGAAGCGACGTAAATTCTTCACCACTGTAGGCGCCGGCGCAGCCGCGCTGGTGGGAGCCGGCGTACCGCATGCATCCGCCCAGCCGGGCCGCAAGCGCGCCTTGATGAAAGTCGGGTGCCAGAGCTCGCCCAGCGACGACAAACACCTCCAGTTCTTCGCGCGGCACGGCGTCAAGAACATCTGCGGGTACCCGGCCGAATCGAAAGAGATCGGCTACGCCACGGTCGAAGAGCTCACCGCACTCAAAGAGCGCGCGTCCAAGCACGGCATCAGCGTGGACATGGTGGCGCCGTCATTCCTCGCGTCGAGTCACATCGACCGCACTGCGCGGCCCGCGATCATGCTCGGCCAAAGCCCGGAACGCGACCGCGACATCGAGCGCATCCAGAACCTCATTCGCAATTGCGCGAAAGCCGGCATCCCGTCCATTAAATACAACATGTCGCTCCTAGGCGTCGTTCGAACCGAACGCACACCCGGACGCGGCGGCTCCAGCTATAGCACGTGGCGTCTGAAGGAAGCCAAGCCGAACCCGCCGATGACCCGCGCGGGCCGCGTTACCGACGACATCTACTGGGAGCGCATCACCTACTTCCTCGATCGCGTGATTCCCGTTGCGAATGAGAACAAGATCCGCATGGCCTGCCATCCGCACGACCCCGGGATGCCGCCGGTCGAAGGCTATCAGGGCGTCAACACGGTGCTCGGCACGCCCGACGGTCTGAAAAAGTTCGTCTCGATTCGCGAGAGTCCTTTCCATGGCATCAACTTTTGCCAGGGCACCGTTTCCGAAATGCTGCACGACCCCGGCAAAGAGATTTTCGACGTGATCCGCTATTTCGGCTCGCGCAGGAAAATCTTCAACGTGCACTTCCGCAACATTCGCGGCGGCCGCAACAGCTTTCAGGAAGTTTATCCGGATGAAGGCGACATCGACTTCCTCAGGGCGATGATGGTGTACAAGGAAGTCGACTACCCCTACATGATGATGCCCGATCATGTGCCTTCGCACCCGGACGATCCGCGCGGGC
>JBOGMR010000597.1:0-2439 GCA_050746825.1 Bryobacteraceae bacterium
ATCCGATCCCGGCTTAAATTCGAGGAGCCGGCCCGGCCTTCTCGAACACCATCACGTGCTGCGTGAATACCAGCGGCCAGAGTGTCTTCTCAAAGACCACCCGGCCGCGTCCTTGCACCGCTTCGAACACCTCCCGGCGCGCCAGGGGTCTTTCATCCGGAAACCTCCATAAGCCGAAAGCCTCGCTCACAAAACGCGCGGCGCGGTACAGCCACGTCGGCGCCGGAAACGAAATGATCGCCCAGCCGCCGGGGCGCAACACGTCGAAGTGCGCCAGTGTCGCCCGCCGCGTGTCCTGCTGGTCGAAGTGCTCAATCAGACCCACGCTGAGCACAAGGTCAGCCTGCACACCCAGGGACAGGTTGCGGCAATCCACGTTGTGCAGGACCACGTTCCGCCGCGCGCCGATCCGTTGCTGGAGCAGGCGCAGGCCGATTTCGTTGGTATCGACCACATGGTAAACTTCCGGCCGCACTTCGTCGTAGACCCGGTCGAGAAGGCAGCTATTGGCGCCGCCGATTTCGACCACCGAGCGTAACTGCCGCCCGCCCAGGAAACGCCGCAGCACCGAGACGATCACCGACCCGGTATATCGCCGCGTCAACCGCGCGGTAACCGGCGTCGAGCGGTAATACCGGTCCCAATCGGTCGAACCGGCGGGGCTTCGCTTCGTGAAGACGAAATCCCGCTGCACCGCAAAGTTCGCGGTGAACAGAATGCCCTCGGCCAACAGCTTCGCCCAGATGACTTCGAGGCCAAAGCGGTTGTGAAGGAAAGTGAGCAAACCGTAGGAGACCGTGCCGCTCGCCACAACCAGAAAGAGATACTTCGGAAGGGTACTCTGATGGCCCTCCCGGGAAAGGAACACGGCGCTCCGGCCGGCCGTGTAGTTGAAGAGCAGCGCCACGGCGCGCGCGGCGGCTTGGGACGCGGCGACTTGTCCCCAGGATCGAAACGCCAGGATAAAAACCGCGTTATCCAGCAATGCCGTCAGCATCGAGACCAGGCCGAATCGCAGCAGCACGAAGTAGATCTTCATCGAGTCGCGCAACGGGTTGAAGTGAGACGTCGCGTTCCCGGCTTCGTAAATCGTGCGGATCGGTTCCTCGAGGATTCGAACCGAATGGTGCTTTGCGGTCGTCAGCATGTCCAGTTCGAACTCGTAGGCGTTCGAGGCGATTTGCAATAACCGCGGCAGCAGCGCGCGCGGAATTCCCCGCAGGCCCGTCTGCGTATCCGACAGGTTTTGTCCCATCAGCAGCCGCATCATCGAGCGCGTCAGCTTGTTGCCGAGCCGGCTTCGCAGCGGCACGCTCCGGTCGAACGCCCGCACTCCCATAACCAGGCACTCAGGATTCGCGGCGAGCCGCCCGGCGACCTTGCCCACATCCGCCGGATCGTGCTGGCCATCCGCATCGACGGTGACCACGCCTGCGATGTCCGGAAAATCGAGCAGCGACTGGTTCATACCGGTCTTGAGTGCGGCGCCTTTGCCGAGATTCACCGCGTGCTGGAGGACGCGCGCACCGGGAATTTGCGAAACCTCGTGAAATCGTCTGGAGAACTCGGGCCCGCTGCCGTCGTCGATGATGAGAATCGTGCGATAAGCGCCGGCGGAAAGCGCGGAGACCAGATCGCACAGAGCCGCTTCCGGCCGGTAAGCCGGAATCACGACTGCCACGTTCCGAATCGCCGCCGGCTGCACTCCCGGATTATAAGATAGCTGCGACCCGACGGCCCGCGTTCCGTCCCGTGTGACAGAAGTGGATATGACGATCGTCTCCGGCCTGACTATTAATCTAAGGAGAGCGCGTTACCAGAGGTATGGACAAGTATGAGAACGATCGAACTTCCATCGCGCCGATCCCTCATTAGTACCCTTGGAGTGGGCTTGGTGCTACCTGCGGTTCCCCCGCATTTGGCTGCCGCCCGCTGGTTTCGAAAACGTGCCGCTCGACACAATCGTCGCGCGGTTCATGAGTAGGAATTATTCCGTTTCACCCTTTGCAGCTCAAGCCTTTCCTTGGATGGTGCTTTACCGCGTTCTGGGCGCTGCCGGCGCTTTGAGCCTGGTTCTCAATTTCCTAGGCGTTCGCCCGGCTTGGGCCCGGAATGTTGACTACAGCCAAGCCGAAGGCTGCCACAGCAATTTTCAGAACGCGGAAGCCGGCATGAGAAGCCGCAATCTCACAGACACGAAGACGGCCGAAAATGTTCCGGGTGGGCCTGTACGCCCGTGTTCCACCAATGACCAGCAGACCCTGGCGATGCAGAACCGGACGATGCGCGAGTATGCCGCCCGGCGCGGTTGGACCATCACGATGCAAGTCCGTGAGGTTGGCTCCGGTGCAGTGCAGCGAGAAGTGCGTGAGAAACTGCTGGAAGCGGCTCGCCGCCGGGAGATCGATCTGGTATTGGTTTGGCGGCTGGACCGCTGGG
>JBOGMR010000598.1:0-3614 GCA_050746825.1 Bryobacteraceae bacterium
GTACTGAGCCACGCGCGTCAGCAAGCGGTTTCTCAGTCCCGGAGGGCAAAAGTGAACAGTGCGGCGCCGGCGGCGATCGAAACGAACTGCTTGTCACCCACTCGATAGGTCATCGGCCCGGCTGCCACCTGCCCGCCGAGAGCCGCCTTCCATAGCAGCGATCCGTTCCGCGCATCGAGCGCATAGAAGTAACCTTCGCGGCCGCCGGTGAACAGCACGTCACCGGCGGTCGTGAGGATACCGCTGTCGGTGACGTCCGTCATCTTGAAGTCCCATTTCCGCTCTCCAGTGCGTGGATCGATCGCGCGCACGGCGCCGGAGCCGTCCTCTTCGCTCCAACTGTTGATCGGTCCCCTGCGCGTCGACGGCACGCTCGAGCGCGGGAATCCGCCCGTATAGCGCCGCCCGGGCTCGTACTCGACCGGAGATTTCACGAACACCGAGAAATAGTTGACCCAAGCAGAAATATAGAACAGACCTGTGCGAGGACTGTAGGAAGGTGAATACCAATTGGTCGCGCCCTGCACGCCGGGATATACCTTCACGCCCTCACGCGTCGGCTGCATTTCGGGGAGCGCGATCGGACGGCCCTTGGCGTCGAGACCGCTCGCCCACGTCACCTTGTCGATCGGTTTGCCTAGCAGGAACTCACCGCTCACGCGGTCCAGCACATAATAAAAGCCGTTGCGGTTGGCCCACAGCATCAACTTCCGCGGGCGGCCCTGCCAGTCCATATCCACCAGCACCGGGATCTGTACGGCATCGTAGTCGAAAGGGTCGTGGGGGGTAAACTGAAAATGCCATTTCAATTTTCCGGTGTCGGCGTCGAGCGCGACGACCGAGTCGCTGTACAGATTGTCGCCGGGGCGAACGTCCGCGTTCCAATCGGGGCCGGGATTGCCTACGCCCCAGTAAGTGAGATTCAGAGCGGGGTCGTAGGATCCGGTCACCCAGATCGAAGCGCCGCCGCGTTTCCACGAATCTCCGCCCCAGGTCTCGTTGCCAGGTTCGCCGGGCCCGGGAATATTGTAGAAGCGCCACACCTCCTTGCCCGTGCGAACGTCATAGGCGGCAATGAAGCCACGGATGCCATACTCGCCTCCCGCGGTGCCGGCGATGACCTTGTCCTTCACCACGAGCGGCGCGACCGTGAGAGCGTATCCGAACGACGGATCGGCAACCGGTACGTTCCACAACACGCTGCCGCTCTTCGCGTCGATGGCCACCAGGCGCCCGTCCACGGTGCCCATGAACAGCCGGTCGCCCAGAATCGCTACACCTCGATTGACCGCTCCGCAACAAAGCCGAGCGGCCGGAGAAGGGCGGTACGAGTAAATCCAGAAGACGCGTCCCGTGGCCGCGTCCAGCGCCACGATGTCGTTCGGCGGCTGCGTGACATACATCACGCCATCCACCACGAGCGGGGTCGACTCGAACTTCTCGAGTGAGCGCGCCTGCGAAACCCACGCCAGTCCCAGGTTTTTCGCATTCGCTGTCGTTATCTGGTTCAGCAGACTGTATCGTTCGCTCGCATAGGTTCCGGAATACGTGAGCCAGTTCTCGGGTTCCTGCCGCGCCCGGAGCAGGCGCTCGGACGTGACCTGAGCGTTGAGAGCGCACGCGACGGCCAGCACGATCAAGCCACGGGGGATCATTTCGGAGGGCTACCTTTCAAAGACGAGAGATACGACACCAGGTCGGCCAGCTCCTGCGACGCCAGCTTGCCGCGATACGACGGCATCGGGGAAGCCGCACGTGCCGAGAAGCTACGCAATTTGTCCTTGGAAAGCGAGACCAGACGCTCGCTCGAATCAATCAACTGCACCGTATGGGTGTCTTCGTTCAACCGGCGGCCCGTGATCGTGACGCCTTCTCGAGTCACGGCCTCGATGAACCGATGATAGGGCTTCACGTTCGCATTAGGATCGATCACAGAGTGTTCCAGTTCTTCGGCGCGCCGGATGGCGCCGACGTCGCTGAGGTCCGGACCGGTGCGCGAACCTTCGCCGTGCACGCGGTGGCATGTGAGGCACGCGCCTTTCCCTTCGAACAGCGATTGGCCTCTGCGCGGATCTCCGGCCGCCGCCTTTCGCACTGGCGCGTCGCGCATCGATCGCAGGAACGCGACCACGGCGCGCGCCTGCCGCCCGCTGAACGTGGACGGGGGCATGGGTGTCCCGGGAATGCCGTTCGTGATGATGCGTTGGAGATCTTCGTCTGAGGTCGCGCGCCGAAACTGGCCGCGCCTCAGATCGGCATTCTCGATCGTGTTACCTTCCGCGCCGTGGCACGACGCACAAGCGGAACGATACAGGCGCGCGCCTTCTTCGACGTCGGCAGGCGTGTAATCGTGCTGAGCCACGAGCGCGGAGACGCACAGAAAGGGCAAACTCCACTGGGCGAGATGCATGCTTTGGAGCTAGTTTATCACGCGGTCTGAATCACGCGCCGCTCCATGGCGGTTGGTCTATGCTAGCCTCATTGGAAGGAGGGGTGCTATGCCGTTTCAAGTTGCCTCGAGGCTCATCCTACTCGCCGCTCTGCCGGCGGCCGCGGCAACGGATGTCACATTCCATCGCGACATTCTGCCGGTGTTACAGAAGAGATGTCAGTCGTGCCACCGGCCCGGAGAGGCAGCGCCGATTCCGTTCCTCACCTACAACCAGGTGCGGCCGTGGGCCAAGGCAATCAAGGAAGCCGTTCTAACGAAGAAGATGCCGCCGTGGCCGGCCGATCCCTCTGTCGGCAGGTTCAAGAACGACCGCACGCTGAGCAAGGTCGAAGTTGAAACCTTGGCTGCGTGGGCCGACAGCGGCGCGGTCGAAGGCGACCCGAAGCACGCGCCGAAGCCGCTCGAGTTTGTCGAGGGCTGGACGATTGGCAAGCCCGATCTGGTGCTTGGAATGGCCGAGCCGTTCGAAGTGCCTGCGACAGGCGTGATCGACTACCAGTGGGTCATCATGCCGACGGGCTTCACCGAAGACAAATGGATCCAAGCCATCGAGTTCCGGCCGGGCGAGCGCTCCATCGTCCATCACATCGCGGGCTTCCTGCGCCGCAAGGGGTCGAATTTTCTGTTTGGAGCCAAGCCGTGGATTCCGCTCTCGCAGCCGAAGGGCTTCATCGAAGGCGGCCGATCCGACGGGTTCCTGGGCGACTACGTGCCGGGCATCACCGGAACGATCCTGCCCGAAGGCATGGCGCTTCAGCTTCCGGCCGGCGCCGACATTCTGTTCCAGATCCACTACACGCCGAACGGCAAACCGGCGCGCGACCGAAGCCGCTTTGGGATCATCTTCGCGAAGGAACCGCCGAAGTACCATGTGCGGGACCTGATTCTCAACAACGGCAGATTCCTCATTCCGCCGCGCGATCCCAGCTTCCGGGTCGAGACGCAAGTAACCTTCGACCTGGACGTGAGGCTGCTGGCCCTCAACCCCCACATGCACCTGCGCGGTAAATCGATGGAGGTGCGTGCGGCGTACCCGGATGGGCGTGTCGAGCCCTTGTTGCGGGTGCCGAAGTACGATTTCAACTGGCAGATCACCTACGAGCTGCCGGACGAGTTCCTGCTGCCCGCAGGAACCCGGCTCGAAGCCACCGCTCACTTCGAC
>JBOGMR010000599.1:0-9819 GCA_050746825.1 Bryobacteraceae bacterium
ATCTTGAAATGCGAGAGCTGAACGCGCATGCCGGCTTCGCGCCCAACGCGCAATGCCTCCTCAATCGCGTCGAGCACCTTCTCGCCCTCATCGCGCATGTGGCTGGAGTAGACGCCGCCGAGCTTGCCTGCGGCCTTCGCGAGCGCCACCACTTCGTCCGGGTTGGAATACGTGCCGGGAATGTAAATGAGACCGGTCGAAAATCCGACGGCGCCGTCGCCCATCATCTTCTCGACCACCCCCTGCATCTTCGTGATCTCTTCGGGAGTGGCAAAGCGGTTGGCCGTACCCATCACGGCGCGGCGCACGGTGTTGTGCCCGGCCAGCGACGCCACGTTAATCCCGATGCCGAGTTTTTCCAGGCTCGCGAACCACTCCGCGAGATTCGCGACCGAGCCGCCGCAGTTGCCCGTGACGACGGTCGTGACGCCATCGGTGACGTAGTTGTCGGCGCCGGTGACTTTGTCGATGCCGCCCTCGATATGCGTATGCACGTCGATAAAGCCGGGCGCGACGACGCGCTCCATGGCATCGATCACACGGCCGGCGGACGCGCGGGCGAGATTGCCGACGGCTGCGATCTTTCCGTCGCGCACACCGACGTCGGCTCGATACCACGGGTTGCCTGTGCCGTCGATCACGCGGGCGTTACGAATCAGGATTTCGAAGTCCGCGCCGGAGGCCGCACAGGCCAGTAGCGCCAGTAGCAGAATTCTCATGGGGATAACTCTATTCTAGCGTGACAACGTTCTGTTCATCCCATTGCACCGACTCAGGCGCTCGTTCAGACGCGAGGAGAAACGCGCAGAAGTCGACCGTGACGCGAGACTTGGCGGGGATCCAGCGGTAGCCGGGAACACCGAAGAGACTGCCGCGGTCGATCATCTGACGCCGCGTTTCGGGCATGGGGGAGACGCCGAACTCCATTCCGCGGGCGAGCGTTTTTCCGTTCCAGGGTGCGTGGTCGCGGCTGTGGTTTTCCTCCCAGATGCCCAGCCACGGAAAGTCCTCGCGCTTCCAGGCGTAGCCGAAAACGAGGTTCGCGCGCGGCGAGAACGCGGCGAAGAAGACCTGATCGCGCGCCGGGTCCATCAGGTGCGCGGTGTATCCGCCGGAAACCGCCGCATTCGTAAAGATACGCAGGTCGGTGGCGCCGCCGTCGATTCGCGGCACGTTCGGCCAATCGAACTCCGCGCCGGTTTTCACGTAGCCCTTGCCTCCGGTGAAGTCGGTCTCGTACACCTTGGAGCGCGTGGCGGGGACACGAAACTCAGTCGAGCCCTTTTCGAGAAACGGCGGGCCCAGCGTGACGTGATGCGTCCAGGCGGCCGGCCGATCCGTGGCCGAAACATTTTCGGCCGTTTCAGTAAAACGCACCACTCGCGACCCGGCGTCCAGCCGGATGCGCCGCTCGAAGCGCAGATGCGCCAGCGGAAGGTCGGCGCGCATCAGAAGGCTTGTGCCGGACTCCGAGATCGCGTAACGAACTACCGAGCCTTCGCCGTGAACACCGATGCCTGCCGCCGCCTCCGCCTCGGACGGTCCGCCAAAAACATCGAGACACAGGTTGTGCCCCATGATTCCGGCGAGCAGACGGCTCTCGACGTTGTTGCCATACTCCGGATGCTTCGCCGGATCGTAGCTCGACGGCTCAATTGAACGCCACGGCGGTAGCCACAGCGGATTCATCTGCGAGCGCTTGTCGAGGATCCCGGCCACGTGTCCGCCCTCCGCGAGCACCGTGACGCGCAGCACGTCGTTTTCAATCGACACGGCACGGCGATCGCGAAACCGGATCTCTGGCATATTGAATATTATGCACGCGCTGTTCGCCGCACTCTGGCTGCTGGCTGCGCCGTTCTGGGAGACGCGACCGCCCAGCGAGTGGACGCAGGAGCAACTTGAGCAAATGATGCGCGACTCGCCGTGGGCGCGCACCGCGCTCGCGCCCAGCATCCTCCGTGCAGGCGCCGTGCAGACTTTCCTGGCGACCGCACGGCCAATCCAGCTAGCCGAAGAAGAGCTCGCGCGACGCTCCAAGCGCCCGCCGCGGGAGGATCCCGATCCCGACGACTTTCGCGAATTCCTCCGCCAGAAGGGCGCTGAGGTGATTGTCCTCTCGATCGCCTACGCAAATCCCGGCGCGCTCTCCGACGCCGCCGAATCGCGGCGCATGCAGGAAGACTGCGTGATGCGCGTGGACCGCAAGACCTATCGCATCACCGGCCACTTCCCGCCCACTCCCGGCGACCCTTACCTGCGTCTTGTTTTCCCTCGTGCGGTGAAACAGACCGACAAGCGAATTATTTTCCAGCTTTATCTGCCGGGCGTAACGAACCCTTTTCGAGACACGGAGTATGATGTTAAGGAACTCGTGTACAGGGGCAAGCTCGAGATGTGAGGCTCCGTCCTGCATTCACACTGTGTTTGCGCAGGTTGCCTTCGCGAAATCACCAGGGTTCGGACAGCGCAGCAATCGGCATCCCTGCGTCTGGCTGCGCGATCTTCGGGAGAGTCGCGTATGAAGTTCCGCGCTTCGTTGGCTGAAATCACGCGTCAAGGGGCCGCGCCCACGCTCCGCAATGTGGAGTTCACCGGACCGCTGCCCGGCAGGCTCCTGGCGTGATTTTGATCGGCATTCACCCTGTCCTCGAAGCTCTGCGCACAGGTGCACCCCTCGAGCGGATTCTGGTCGCAAAGGGGGCGGGCGGGCCGAAGCTGCAGGAAGCGATCGAGCTGGCTCGGCGGCAGTCCATTCCTTTGCGTTTTGAGGCCCGCGACGTTCTCGACCGCGTGGCGGGCCGCGCAGCTCATCAGGGCGTCGTCGCGCTGGGCGCTTCGCATCGCTATGCCGAACTTGACGGCGTAATTCGCGACGCAGGCCTGCTGGTCGTGCTCGATGGAGTCGAAGATCCGCATAACCTCGGCGCGATTATTCGGACAGCGCACGCCGCGGGCGCGGCCGCCGTTGTGATTCCCGAGCGTCGCGCCGCCGGTCTCACTGAGACGGTTGCCAAGGCGGCCGCGGGCGCCCTGCAACACCTGCCCATTGTTCGAGCCGGGAACGTGAACCGCGTCCTCGATCGGCTCAAGGAGAAGGGCTACTGGATTTATGGTTTCGATGAGCGCGGCGAGAATACTTACGACTCGGTTACCTATTCCCATCCGGCGGCGCTGGTATTCGGCGGCGAGGGCAAGGGGCTCCACGAGTTGGTGCGGAAGAAATGTGACGCCCTCGTCAGAATTCCCATGCCGGGAAAAATCCCATCGCTCAACGTGTCGGTGGCCGCCGGAATCGTGTTGTTCGAGTGGCGCCGCAGATCCCATCGAAGTTAACAGCAATCGGCCAGTCGGGACCGCAGGAATTCCCGCGACCGGGAGAAAGCGCCGCCGTCGGCCACACCTGTTCCTTCAATTCGAATATGGTTGGCTCGTTCCGCTACGGCTTCGCGCTGCGAAGCAGGAACAGCACGCGCTGGCGGATCGAGTGCTGCGGGCCGCACTGCCGCTGAGCCGCGACAACGACCAGCGGCTTGCCGCAGTGCTCAGTTCGCTCGGATGGGCGAACTGCAAGATGAAGAACTACGCCGAGGCGGTCCGGTTTTATCAGCAGTGCATGGCGATTCCGGGTCCCTATCACGAGCACGCGATTCGCAACCTGGGTGTGATCCAGAGTGAGCGGGCAGGGGGCCGTCCCGCCAGTCCGGCGACGCCGCCTGCGCCGAAGTAGGCCGCGCCGCCCCACAATAATGTATTCGTATTATCGGCGCGCGTCAGGCAATCGGTTACAATTCATGGAGCATGTCTCAGGCTACAGCGGTCAGAGCGAAACAAGAGATCGGGCAACCCGTAGTCAGTTTTACCCTCCCTCTGATTGACGGCGGCGGAATGCGCCCGCTCGAGAGCTTTCTCGAAGGCAAGCGCGGCGGCGTGGTGGTGTTCTGGTCGGGGATCTGCTCGCACTGCGTTCGCTACGACCCGTACTTCCACAGTTTCACGGACCGGCATCCGGAGCTGGCACTGCTGATGGTGGCATCGAGGCATGGCGAAACGGCTCAGCAACTCGACGACGTGGTTGCGCAGCGGAACCTCAGGTTTCCGATTGTCCACGATCCGCCGGGAGCGGTCGCGCGCGAGTGGTACACACAGCAGACGCCCAGAGCTTACCTCATCGGCCCGGACCTGAAGCTCTACTACCGGGGAGCGATCGACAACTTCAAGTATCCCAACGACGCGGAATATGCCGCCTATCTGGAGCCTGCGATCGCGTCGTATCTCTCCGGCGAGCCTGTAGCGCGGCCTGAAACCGCGAGCTTCGGATGTGCGATTCAATCCATCTACTACATCCTTCCAAAGCCAATTTGAAAGAGGCGTGATCCCTTATGGCGAGCCTGCTCGACTCGATGCTGAAAATCTCCGCGGGTGTGGCGGAAAGCGGACTCATGATGATGGGTTCGGCGATGAAGTCGGTGCAATCGTCGATGGAGAACCTGAGCGGGCAAGGTCCGGCGAAGCGGCTCACGGCGCCACCCGTCAACGGCCCGGGCGATTTGGACGCGGCGGTGTCGGAATACGCCAATCGGCTTGCTTGCATCGCGCGATTCAGTTCGTTCGAGCCGGAGTTGCTGCCGGACGTATGGGACGAGATAGTCCGCGCGGCGCGAATGAGCTTTCGATTCGTGGACTTCAAGGACCCGAAAAATCTTCTGCTGCCGCTCCAGCTTCCGTTTTCGGTGGGAACGCTGATGGTGATGGGCGCGCTCCGCGGCCTGGCGTCGTTCGAGGTGGTAGGCGCGAAGCGTTATCCGGCTTTTCTCGCCAACGTCTTCGAGATGTTCACCGAGATTCAGTTTTACGTGAGCGTTCAGTACGACGAGATCCTCAACCGCTACCGCCAGCGCTTGGAGCGCGATCCGAACGATTCGGACGCGCGCATCGAGCTGGGAAGCAATCTCATCAAGTGCGGGCGTCACGACGAAGCGCGAACCGAGCTGCTGCGGGCGGCGGAGGAACCGAAGGCGCGGGCGTCGGCGCTGCACTGGTGTTCGGTGGCCGAGTTCCGCTCGGGCCGGTTCGCTGAGGCCGTGAAGCATTCCTCCGAAGCCCTGGCGCTGAATCCTTCGAATGAGCGGACGCGCATCTGGCTCTGGCAATCCGCACAGAAGCTCGGAGGATATCCCGCCGAAGTTCCAGCCGATCAGCGAATGGAGATGAAGGCCGGGTATGAGAAGCCTACGGTGGAGTTCGAGGATGTCGCGGCACAGGTGGGTCTTGATAAGACCAGCGCGGGGCGCGGCGTTGCGATCTTCGACTATAACAACGATGGGCATCTGGACGTTCTGATCGCGGCCGCTCACGCCGGGTGCAGCCTGTACCGCAACAACGGCGATGGCACCTTCACCGACGTGAGTGTGGAATCGGGCCTCGGCGATTGCGTGAACGGCTTTGCAATCACGGCGGGCGACTTTGACAACGACGGGTTCACGGATGTGTTCGTGACGCGGCTGGGATTCTATGTCGGCGAAGGGCAGCTCTGGCGCAACAATGGTGACGGCGCCTTCACGGACGTGACGAAGCAGTCCGGGATTCGCGTGTGGGGGCCCGGCTTCACTCCTTCCTGGGTCGACTACGACCGTGACGGCCACCTCGATCTGTTAATTGTGCACAATCTGGGCGGCTTGTTCGACCGAAAAACTAAAAACCTGCTGTTCCACAACAACGGCGATGGAACGTTTACCGAGGTGTCCGATCAAGCGGGGCTGAAGACCGTCTGGCCGACGATTGGCGCGGCGTGGGGCGACTACAACAACGATGGGTATCCGGATCTGTTCCTGAGCAACGCGATGGGGCGGTCGCAGCTTTATCGCAATAACGGCGACGGCACGTTCACCGATGTCACAGCGCAAGCCGGGCCGGACATGAACGAATTCTGCATCGGCTCGACGGCATTCTGGCTCGACTACGACAACGACGGCTGGCTCGATCTGTTGCAGTTCAATTGGTCGGATCACGAAGACGTCATCCACACGATGCGCTTCGGCGAGGGCCCGGCGGATGGGCGTCCGCTGCGGCTCTATCACAACAATCGCGACGGCACGTTCACGCTACGGAGCCGTGAACTCGGCATCACCGGCTGCTGGGGCACGATGAGCGGCAACTGCGGCGATTTCAACAACGATGGTTATCTCGACATCGTGCTCGGCAATGGAAGCCCGCGCATGGAGCGGGTGGAACCGCCGGTGTTGCTGGAATTCGACGGGGAAAAATACAAGAACATCACCTTCGCCGCCGGGCTTCCGTTCACCGGCAAAGGGCACGGCGGAAACATGGCCGACCTGTTCGGCGACGGGCGGCTCTGCGTGCTGGTTGCATCGGGCGGCGCGTACCCGGGCGATCTGCTGACGACGTCGTGCTACCGTCCGAAGCGGCTCGCGGGTAACTATCTCAACGTGCGCTTGGAGGGGACGCGCAGCAACCGGTCGGCGATCGGTGCACGGGTTTCGATTGGGGCCGGAGGGCGCACGCAGCATCGCCTGGTGAGCGGCGGCAGCAACTTCGGGTGTCTGCCGCTCGAACAGCACTTCGGGATCGGGGCCATCGATCGCGTCGACTGGCTCGAAATCTGGTGGCCGAGCGGATTGACGCAGCGTCTGGAAAATCCTCCGGTGAATTCGACGATCCGGATCACCGAGGGCCAGGAGGAGTGGCAGGAAGTCTATCAACGGCAGGAAGAAGCAGTCTGGGCGTAGGCCTCGCGACTTTTGTTCTACACCTTCCGCTTCTTGGCCGCCTTCTTTGTGACTCGCTTCGCCGGCGCCTTTGCCGCCGGACTCTTCATCGCCTTCGGCCGCGCGTGTCTGGGCTGATAGCAGCCAAGCTCGCCGCCACCGGGCAACGTCATCTGCTCTCTGGTCATTCGTGCTTTACTGAGCGATTGTGGCGTACGCACACTTTCGTCGACTTGCGCTGCCTGCAGGTCGACGCGCTCGCTCGCCAGGCTCCCGATCTGCGCCGGCTCCGTATCGAGAATGACCACGCCGGCCGGCGCCGTTGGTCCCCGTCGCGCGTTCGATGACCGAAGTTGTTAAGGTGGAGAGAACATTTACTCATGCCTTCATCGCTGAACAAGTTTAGCTCGCGCGTCACGCAACCAAAATCCCAAGGCGCTTCGCAAGCCATGCTCTACGCAACGGGTCTGCGCGAAGAGGACATGGGAAAGCCGCAGATCGGCATCGCCAGCGTCTGGTTTGAGGGCAACCCATGCAACATGCACCTGCTCCAGCTTGCAGGGAAGGTGAAGGAAGGCGTTCATGCCGCCGGTCTCATCGGGATGCGGTTCAATACGATCGGCGTCAGCGACGGCATCTCGATGGGGACCGGCGGGATGAGCTATTCCCTTCAGTCGCGCGACCTCATCGCGGACTCGATCGAGACGGTCATGGCCGCGCAGTGGTACGACGCGAATATTTCGCTGCCCGGGTGCGACAAGAACATGCCCGGTTGCCTCATCGCCATGGGCCGCCTGAATCGGCCTTCCCTCATGGTTTACGGCGGGACAATCCGCGCAGGTTGGCTGAACGATAAGAAGCTCGACGTGGTTTCGGCGTTCCAGAGCTACGGCGAGTACCTGGCCGGCAACATGGATGAGACGACTCGGGAGGCGGTGGTCCGCAATTCGTGTCCGGGAGCCGGCGCCTGCGGCGGCATGTACACCGCCAATACGATGGCTGCCGCGATTGAGACGCTCGGCATGTCTCTGCCATACAGTTCATCGACACCGGCCGAAGATCCGCTCAAACTGGAGGAGTGTTACCGCGCCGGGAGCGCGATTCGAAACCTTCTGGAACTCGACTTGAAACCGCGCGACATCATGACGCGGGAAGCGTTCGAGAACGCGATGGTTGTCATTTCCGCGCTCGGCGGTTCCACCAACGCCGTGCTCCATCTCATCGCAATTGCGCGTACCGCCGGAGTGCCTCTGACGATTGACGACTTTCAGACCGTGAGCGACCGCGTGCCCCTCCTCGCCGACTTCAAACCGAGCGGGAAGTTCGTGATGGAAGACTTGCAGGCAGTTGGAGGGCTCCCGGCTGTCCACAAAATGCTTTTGCAGGAAGGGCTGCTCACCGGAGATTGCCTGACCGTAACCGGCAAAACGCTGCGTGAAAATCTGGAGGATCTGCCGGGACTACGCGAGGGCCAGGAGATCGTCCGGCCGGTCAGCCACCCGCTCAAGCCCACGGCGCACATTCAAATCCTGCGCGGAAACCTCGCGCCCGAAGGCGCCGTCGCCAAGATCACCGGCAAGGAGGGGCTGAGTTTTTCGGGGCCGGCGCGCGTCTACGATTCTGAGGAAGACATGCTGCGCGGCCTGGAAAACCGCGAAATCGCCAAAGGCGACGTGATTGTCATCCGCTACGAGGGGCCGAAGGGCGGCCCTGGAATGCCGGAAATGCTGACGCCTACTTCCGCCATCATGGGCGCCGGTTTGGGCAAAGATGTTGCGCTCATCACCGACGGGCGTTTCTCAGGAGGCTCTCACGGCTTCATCGTGGGTCACGTGACGCCGGAGGCGCAGGAGGGCGGGCCGATCGCGCTCATCCGCAGCGGCGACCGGATTACCATTGATGCCGCGCGCAACCTCCTCTCCGTGAATCTCACAGACTCGGAACTGAGCGAGCGGCGCCTGGGTTGGAAGATGCCGCCCTACAAAGCGACGCGAGGGACTCTCGCCAAGTACATCCGCCTGGTACGGAGCGCGAGCCTGGGATGCACGACGGATGAATAGAGCGCGCGACGTGCAGTCGATTGCGGCGGAGCTGCGAGAGGCCGTCACAGGGACCGTCGCACGGCTGTCGGCGATCGGCGAAGCGCAGGCGGGCGAAAGACCGGCCGAGGCGAAATGGGCGCCGAAAGAAGTCATCGGCCATCTGATCGACTCCGCTTCCAACAACCACCAGCGCTTTGTGCGCGCGCTGCTCGAGGAAGCGCTCGTGTTCCCGGCCTACGAGCAGGAGGGATGGAATCGGATACAGAGGTACCGGGCGGAATCGTGGCCGGAACTGATCGCGTTGTGGGCGGCGTACAATCGTCACCTCGCCCACCTGATCGAGGGAGTTCCCGGTGAGAAGCTGGAGCGGCACTGCACAGTCGGGACGAACGCTCCGGTGACGTTGGCGTTTCTGATCGAGGATTATCTCCGGCACCTGCGCCACCATCTGGCCCAGATCTGAGTATGGTGGCGGAGCTGCGCCCGGATGCCGGTTAGTGCGGTTTTCCGAGCAGGTCCGTAAGCATCGATTCGAGGCTGGGAATCTTGACGTCCACGTCCTCGGCCATCAGTCCGGAGCATTCCACGCAGAGGATGCGCGCGCCGGTCTCCTTGTGCAGCTTCTGCGAAGACGGACTCAGGAAGGTAGGGGCCTCGCACTGCGAACAACTGTACTCGACAGTGCCTTTGGTAACGACCATCTCGCGCGACGCCCCGACAATCACGTCAACGGGACCGCCGCGGTAGACCTCGATCTTTTTCTGCTTCTTGGCCTTCGGCATGAGCGCCCCACGCGAGAGCGAACGTTTCATTTGCCAGTGTAACACCGGCCATTGCTGCGGCGTTCCGGCCGGCCGGGACTCGGCTTACATTGCGGGCCGGGTGCACCGAACGGTAAACTGGACAGGAGAGTTGCTCCTCACCTGATCCCCGGTCGTCTAATGGTAGGACAGCGGCCTTTGGAGCCGTGAATCGTGGTTCGAATCCATGCCGGGGAGCCACCTGTTGGACTGAATAACTTACAAGACAGTCGGCTTATTTTTGTACAA
>JBOGMR010000600.1:0-4592 GCA_050746825.1 Bryobacteraceae bacterium
TCCGGTTGGCAGACCGTTGGTTGGCAGATGGATGCCTGTGATTGCGGGCTTACCCGGTCCTCCACCCCCCTTGTAAGCGCGTTACAATGGGGGCAATCGAAAAGAGGCTCCCTATGAAGTCATCGAGTTTGAGCCGCACCGTAGTAGAGCTGGCGATGGGAATCGCTATTTTGGTCTACCCCGTTTGCGCGCAAGAGACCGGAGCGCAGCAGCCGACGCCGACGCCGACTCCGGCGCCTGCCCCCACGCCCGGCACGATCGGGCCCGGGCAACCGGGGCAGCAGCCCGGCGGTCGCAGTCCGTTCCCGACGGATCGGAGCCAACAGCCAGGGCAGGATCAGAATCGCTTTCCTGACTTTCAGCGTCCGATCATGCTTTCGGGCAAAGTAGTGCTTGATGATGGAACTCCGCCACCGGATTCCGTGGAAATCGAGCGCGTCTGCAACGGAACGCCCCGCAAGGAGGCCTATACGGACAGCAAGGGCCGCTTCAGCTTTACCCTCGGCGAAAATCGCGGGATGTTCCAGGACGCCAGCATCGGCTCGGCCGCCGACTCCTTTCCGGGCGGGTCCATCGGCACCGACAGCCAGCGGCGCGGTGGCGTGGGAAACCAGCGCGCGATCACGGAGCGCGACTTGATGGGCTGCGAACTGCGTGCGGTTCTTCCCGGATTCCGCTCGGACGTGGTGAGCCTCGGGGGCCGCCGCGCGTTTGATAACCCGGACATCGGCACCATCGTGCTGCGCCGGCTCGCTAACGTTGAAGGCACGACGATCAGCCTCGTCGCGCTCCAGGCCCCAAAGGACGCCAAGAAGGCTTTCGACAAGGGCCGCGAGCTGATGGGGAAGAAAAAGCTGCCTGAGGCGACGAAGGAATTCGAGAAGGCCGTCCAGCTCTATCCGAAGTACACGACCGCGTGGTTCGAGTTGGGCCGTATCCACGAAGCGCAGAAGAACATCGAGGAAGCTCGCAAGGATTACGCGCAGGCCCTGGCAGCCGATCCCAAGTATGTCAACCCGTACCGGCAGCTAGCCGGCATCGCCTTCCGCGAGCAGAAGTGGGAGGAGGTGGCCGACACGACCGACCGGTTGATCAAGCTCGATCCGGTCGATTTTCCCGACGTGTACTTTTTCAACTCGGTTGCGAATTACTACCTGAAAAAGTTCGACGCCGCTGAGCGTAGCGCGCGCGAAGCCGATCGGCTCGATCCGAAGAACCGTTTTCCGCAAGTCAAGCACCTGCTCGGCTCCATTCTTGTGGAGAAGCAGGACTACGCTGGCGCGGCCGAACAGATCCGCGCGTATCTGAAGTTGGCGCCCGAAGCGAAGAACGCCGATGCGGTCCGGCATCAGCTCTCCGAGCTGGAGAAGGCAATCGGGGGCGGTCAACAGCAGCAACCGCAGTAGCCGCGGATCGTCGTGGATTCGATTTATTGGGTCATTTCGCGGGACTGCAACCAGCGCTGCCGGCATTGCTACAACAACAGCGAACCTGGCGCGGAAGGTCTCTCGTTTGACGAAGTAGATCGGGTCGTCGAACATTTCCCTGCGGCGTTTCCGATCGGAAAGATCATTCTGAGTGGGGGCGAAGTGTTGCACTTCGCCGGCCTTCTCTTTCACACCCTGAAGCGGCTCTACGAGCGCTACGGCGACAGCGTGCCCTTGTTTATCCAGACTAATGGCGATCTGCTCGATGAACCGATGCTCGACCGCTTGCTTGCCGCACATGTACGTCACATCAGCGTGTCGGGAATCGACGGCTTTCATCCCAGGTCGACGATCCGGCGGAAGGATTATCTGGAGGGGATTTTCCGCTCCCGCGGCATGATCTCGAAGGGGGACGTTCCGCCCGTTGTCGCGGCCGGAGACGGCTACCGCGATTTCAATTTCTGGGGCGCCACGCCAGACATGTGGATCGGCAAGATCTGGCCGCGCGGCCGGGCGATCGAGACACGCGTCAGCCGCGCCGGGCCTGAAGACGACTTCTGCAACCGGTGGTCGGGCGCAGTGAGTTTCCTGAACGCGAACGGCGAGGGATCGGAAGTGAATATTCAACTCGCTGCGGTGTACCCCTGCTGCCCGATGACTGTGCGGCCGATCGGCGACCTGCGTCACGAGTCACTCGAGGCGATTCTCGACCGCTGCCGCGACAACCCTGTGTATCAGGCCCTCAACCGCGGCCGGCCGGAAGAAATGGGCGTTCACATGGGCCTCTCCGCCGGCTACGCAGACGAGCGCACCCGCGCGCTGGGTAACTGTTGTCTGTGGTGCGACGAGTTCTTCCTGAAGCACTACGCCGGCGAACAGCAGATGGATTCGCCGCGAATTCCGGGCGCACGGCTCGACCTGGTGCCCATTTCGCGCCTCCTGAGCGCCGCCGCAACACCGTGAACCGCCTTCTCTGGATTGCGCTTGCGGCGTGGCCGCTGGTTGCCGGCGAGTTGCACGATGCGGTGCGGAGCGGCGACTTCGAGCGCGTTGCCGCTTTGCTCAAGCAGGGCGCCGATCCCAACGCGCGCGGCCCGTTCGGAGCGACACCGCTGCACGACGCCGCCTGGAGCGGCAACACCGCGCTGGTCAACCTTCTTCTCGATCACGGCGCGAGCACCAATGCAGAGCACACCGAAGCGGGATCGACGCCGCTGCATTACGCGGTGATCACCGGCCACCTGCAGACTGTGAAGCTTCTTCTCGACCGGAAAGCGGATCTCACGGCGGTCTATCGCTCGGGCGCGAGCGCGTTGCAGCTTGCCGCCGAGCGGGGCTATCGGGACATCGTCGCGCTGCTGCTCGAGCGCGGCGCCGAGGTGGGCGTGGAGGACAAGGCCGGCTATACGCCGCTCGCCGAAGCGGCGCGAAAGGGGCACGCCGCCATCGCGTCCGCACTGATCGCGCGCGGCGCTCCCGTCGACGGGCGCGTGCGCGAAAGCGGATCGACGGCGCTGCATCTGGCGGCGGCCGGCGGTCATGCAGACGTGGTCCGGCTGCTGCTCGAAAAGGGTGCAGACGCCAAGGCTAAGGACAAGTCCGGAGCGACGCCATTCACCGAAGCTGTGCGCCTCCAGCACGAGGGCGTTGTGGACTTGCTGCTTCCACTGGAGCCGAAAGTCGACCTGGCAGCCATGCTCTCGACAGCCGTGCTGAACGGCCACGCCGGCCTCGTGCGATTGCTTCTGGCGCGGGGCGCTCCGGTTGACAGCCGGACCGCTTCGGGTTCGACTCCGCTTCATGAGGCGGCGCTCAAAGGCCACACGGCAATCGCGATCGCGCTGATGGAAAAGGGCGCTGCCGTGGACGCACGCAACAGTTACGGCGCTACGCCGCTGCACGACGCGGCCCTCAGCGGGCACGCCGAGATGGTCGCGCTCCTTCTGGCGAAAGGCGCGGTGATTGATGCCACGGACAACGACGGGATCACGCCGCTTTACCAGGCTGCCTCATGGGGACGCGCAGGGGTGGTCGAGATGTTGCTCGCCAGGCGCGCCCCGTACGCGCACAAAAGTAAGGAAGGGGTGACTCCCTTGGCCGCTGCCGAGGCCAACGGCCACACTTCAATTGCGAAGCGGCTGCGCGAGGCCGGCGCGCGGTAGTCGTGGAGCAGGCCGTCGACCGCGTGCTACGTCGTTTTCTTTGCCGCGCTCGCTGCCGCGTTCCCTGCCGCGTTCTTTCCCGCGTTCTTTCCCGCGCGCGCCAGCAGACGTTCTACGTTTTTGTAGAGGATCTTCTCCCGTTCCTCCGCCGTCAGAAACGCGTTCTTCACGCGCGCGATCACCGCGGAGGGCTCGTTGATCGTGAAGTCCGAGCCATACAGCACGCGATCGGCTCCAATTTCCTTCACTGCGCGCTCCAGAATTCCCACGCGCTCAATGCCCGAACCCGACAATTCGATATGCGTGTTCGGGTGCTTCGCAACGGTCGCGATTCGCGCGAAGATGTCATCGCGATTCCCGCCGAGGTGCGGAAACACAATCGTCGTTTCCGGAAAGTGACCGGCGAGATACTGCATCTCCTTAGCGTTGGTGTGGATCTGAACCACCAGCCCGAGCCGCGTTGCCAGTTTCATCACTTCCGCCCATTCGGGCGTATCGTAGCGGTAACCGGTCATGTAGTTGCAAAACTCGCCGAGCCATACGAAGCCATACTCGCGGTGGCACTGCTCAATCTCGCGTAACGCCTCGTCGATCCGGAACGGGGTGATCACGCAGCTTCCACGGAAGCGGCCCTTGTACTTGTCCACGTACTTGGCAATCTCGCGATTGCCCTGCCGGTAATCCGCGGGCGTCTGCGCTTTGTTACTCCAGGACGACGAAATCACGCCGCGCCGCACGCCGCACTTTTCCAGATACGCGACGAACTCGGTCATGTTGCGCGTAACCAGATTCCACTGGAAGTTTTCTCCGTTGTCGCTTGGTATGTGCAGGTGCGCGTCGAAAATGCCGCGCCGGGTTTCGGCCTGCACTTCGCGACCCAGGCCGCCGGTGACGAAGTGTGCCAAGCTGACGATTCCGGCGCGCAAAACCTGGCGTCGAGGGAGATGAGACATGCCCATGGCGGGCGCCTCCTTACATGCCGGGATTGCGCAGGCAGCAGGAC
>JBOGMR010000601.1:0-4275 GCA_050746825.1 Bryobacteraceae bacterium
ATCTACCTCGGAGAGATCTACCTCGGAGAGATCTACCTCGGAGAGATCTACCTCGGAGAGATCTACCTCGAAGATCCGCCTTCCAGTTAGTGAAACGAGGTTCTATCATGATAAGTTCACTTTTTACCGGTCCTTCACCGGACCGGTGCTGCGGAGCATCCGTTTGCGAGAAAACATTTTACAGGCAAACAGCGCCGTCCGCCAGACCGTCCTGGTGGTGGTGTTTCTCGCCGCGCTCGCGGGCGCTGCATGGTGGCTCTACAATCACCCGCCGTCGTTCGATTGGGCGCTGTTCGGGCGCATGGTGGCAAGCCTCGATTGGGGGTGGGTGGCGCTGTCCGCCGCCCTGTGCCTGTTAACCTACGTGGGCCGCGCGCTTCGATGGGCGGTGCTGATGCGGCCGGTTAAGCCCAACCCGAGCTTGTGGAACCTGTTCAAAGCCACGGCCATCGGCTTCACGGCCCTGGTGCTGCTGGGACGCGCCGGGGAATTCGTCCGGCCCGTGCTGATCGCGGCCAAGGAAGGGGTCACGGTTTCTTCGCAGCTCGCCGCGTGGATCCTGGAACGCGTGTATGACCTCCTGATCGCGCTGGTGTTCTTCGGATTCGCTCTTAGCCAGGTGAAGCGGTCGGACGCAAAGCTGGGGGAAGGGCTCGCCTGGGCCCTGGAAACGGGCGGAACGGTGGCGTGGATTGCGTCGATGGCGTGCCTGGGCGTCCTGGTGGCCTTCCGGAATATCGGCGATAAGTTCCGTAAGCGGATCCTCGAAGCGCTCGCGTTCCTGCCTCCAGGTTATCTGAGGCGAGTGGAGACCACTCTCGATGCGTTCGTCGAGGGAGCCGCATCCACCCGAAGCCTGCGAGCCGTCCTCGAAGTGATCTCGTACACGGTGCTTGAATGGGTGCTCATCGCCGGCTGCTACATTTGTCTGATGAGGGCGTTCCCCGATCTGCATCACTTCAGCATCCTGGACATCCTGATGGTGATGGGGTTTATTGCTTTTGGCTCAGTGGTACAGCTCCCCGGAATCGGCGGCGGAGTGCAAGTGGTTTCAGCGGTGGTTCTGCGTGAGATCTTCGGTTTGGGTTGGGAATCTGCGTCGGGGGTGGCAATGGCCATTTGGTTTATTACGTTTGTAGTTGTAGTGCCGATAGGACTGCCTCTGGCGCTCCAGGAAGGGCTGCGGTGGAGCCAGTTGCGGTCCATGGGACAACAGGTGAAGCTATGACTTGTCCATTTTGCGGGCACACGGAAGACCGGGTGATTGACTCGCGCGAGAGCCGCGAGGGCGATTCCATCCGGCGCCGGCGGCAGTGCCTGGCGTGCGAGCGCCGGTTCACTACCTATGAGCGAATCGACGAGGTACCCTACATGGTGGTGAAAAAAGACGGCCGAAGAGAGAAATTCGACCGTCAGAAGGTGCTCACCGGCTTGCTGAAGGCTTGCGAGAAGCGGCCGGTGGGGATGGCGGCGCTGTCGGCAATGGTCGATGAACTTGAGGCGAAGGTTATCGACTCGCCGGACCGGGAGATTAGTACTACAAATGTAGGAGAATTCTTGATGGATAAGCTCAAAGCGCTGGATAAGGTCGCCTACGTTCGCTTTGCGTCAGTCTATCGGGACTTTCAAGACGAAGAGGCGTTCTTCAACGAGCTGAAAAGCTTGATACGCCACAAAGGGAGTTAGGATTCGTTGGGGGCCGCAAACTCCCACCCCTCATGAGTTGTGACGATTCTGCCGATCACTTCAGGTAAGTTGACCGCAAGCTTGGCCCTCATTCGAACAGTTGAAGCGAAGATGTAACGAATAGCCCCCTAAAGCATCTTTAGAGATAGGGCTTAACTTCGACGTGAATCGATGATACACTCAGTTGAATCCGGCCTACTTGCCCAGCAACGCCCGAAGTGCGCCCCCAAAGCTGGAATGGGTGCGAGTACCAGCGGTACTGCCGATAAAATCAGGCGGCAGTCCAAGTTACGAATGCCTGGTGTCGTCGCTCTAACGAAGCAGCGAAAAAAGAGGTGAGTCATTTCAGTCGATCATTTTGACGATCATTTTCTGCAAGAGGCCCGCGAGCCCCTTGGACTGAACTTCGAAGAAGACGCGAAATTCTTCGAAGCCGAAGCCGGTCCGGAGGCGGACTTCCTGCATCCTCATCAACCGGTGGAAGAATCGATCTACACCGATGACCCGGTACGCGTGTACCTGCGGGAGATGGGTGCGGTTCCACTGCTCACGCGCGAAGGCGAGGTGGACCTGGCGCGGCGCATGGAGCGGGGCAAGCTGCGAATGCAGAAGGCGATCAGCCGGTCGGCCCTGGTGCAGCTTGCGATTCTGGAGCTCGCCGATCAGCTTCGGCACGGAGTCGAGGAACTCGACAACGTGGTCGATCTCGGAGATATCGAAGAAGGAACGGTCGCGGACACCAAACGTCGCAGCGACATCCGCGAGCTGTTCACAGAAGTAGCTACTCTACAAAAGAAACAGACGCAGCTTGCCGAAAAGCTCGAAGCCACACCGGCCGCCAACAAAAAGCCGCGGAAGCGGTTGAGCCGGCGCGTGGCGCGCGCCAAGGTGGAAACGTCGCGAGCCATTCGCACGATTCCGTTCCTGCTTCCGAAATGGAAGCAGTTCACCAAGGAAATCGAGCGGGCGGTCGACGAGCTCGGCCACCTGGAGCGCGAGCTGAAGAAGCTCGAGCCGCGGGGCGGCGCGCAGGCGCACCTCCGGATGCGCGAGTTGCGCAAAGACATTCGCAAACGCGAAGGCGCGGCCGGCGCATCGCTCGAAGAATTACGGCATACCCTGACGGTCATCCGCCACGGCGAGCAGGAAGCCGAGCGGGCCAAGAAAGACCTGGTGGAAGCGAACCTGCGCCTCGTGGTGTCGGTCGCCAAGAAATATGTGAATCGCGGGCTGCACCTGCTGGATCTCATCCAGGAGGGCAACATCGGGTTGATGCGCGCCGCCGACAAGTTCGAATACCGCCGCGGGTACAAGTTTTCGACGTATGCCACGTGGTGGATTCGCCAGGCCATCACGCGCGCGATCGCCGACCAGTCCCGCACCATCCGTATTCCGGTGCACATGAACGAGAGCATGAACAAGTTTCTGCGTGCCTCGCGTGAGCTGGAAAAGGAACTGGGCCGCACGCCGACCAACGAAGAGATCGGCCGGCGTATGGATATTCCGGTCGAGAAGGTGCAGAAGCTCAAGACCATTTCGCGCGATCCGGTTTCGCTCGAGACTCCCGTGGGACGCGACGGCGAATCGGCGCTTGGCGATCTGATTGAAGACCGCTGGGTGGGCTCGCCTGTGGACGCGGTGATCGAGACCAACGTTCGCGATGAGACCGCCGGCATCCTGAAGACGCTGTCGCCGAAGGAAGAGAAGGTGATTCGCCTCCGCTTCGGCATCGGGTGCGAGCGCGAGCACACGCTTGAGGAAATCGGGCAGGAGTTCGAAGTCACGCGCGAGCGTATCCGGCAGATCGAAGCCAAGGCCCTGCGGCAGTTGCGGGCGCCCGAACGCGCGCGGCGGCTTCGCGCGCTGATGGCCGCCCGGTAAGATGGGCCAGGCGCTGCCGCCGGCCCGGTTTGACAAACTCGTAGAGGTTCAATCTTGCAACCAGGCGTCAGTTTCGACGAAACCGCGCTCGTCGCGCAGGCCCGCACAGGGGACACCGCGGCGTTCACCGAGCTGGTCGAGCGCTACGAGCGCAACATCTTTCGCCTGGCCCGGCACATCACACAGATTGACGAAGACGCCGAGGACGTGCTCCAGGAGACCTTCATGAAGGCCTACGAGCACCTCCGCGATTTCCAGGGAAACTCGAAATTCTACACGTGGCTCGTGCGCATCGCCGTCAACGAGTCCCTCATGAAGCTGCGGAAACGCAAGTGGGACAAGACGGTGTGGCTCGACGAGCCGGTCGAAACGGACGGCGACGCGGTCGCCCGCGAAATCGCAGTCTGGGAAGACAATCCCGAGCAGCGTTATTCGCAAAACGAGCTGCACGAGATTTTGGACCGCGCCATCAAGGGGCTGCCCCCGCTATACCGCTCGGTGTTTGTACTGCGCGACATCGAGGGGATGCCGATTGAAGAAACCGCGCAGATTCTGGAACTGTCCGTTCCCGCTGTGAAGAGCAGGCTGCTTCGTGCCCGCCTGCAGCTTCGCGACAAGCTCACGGCGTTCTTCAAAAAGAAGGTGGAGGACCCCTTTGCTTACCTGTAAGCAATTTCTCGCTGAGTTATCCAATTTCCTCGATGAAAC
>JBOGMR010000602.1:0-5095 GCA_050746825.1 Bryobacteraceae bacterium
TTCAAAAGCACTTATGACTTCGCGGGAGCGATCAATTCTATTGTCTGCGGCAGCAATACCGGAACCGCTCAGGGGCTTTCCGTCGCCTATCAGGATCTGCAAGCGGCATATACTGCCAATGCCGGCCCCTTGAACATCGTCATGTTGTTCACCGACGGGTTGCCGAACGGCGTTAGCGGCGATTATGACTCGGCCGTCAATATGGGAGGCAGTTGCACATGCAAGACTCCGGCCGATTCAGGCACTTGTCAGAAAGTCGGCTGGATGTCGCAGACGTCGGGCTTTGCCCCTTCCGGCAATACCAACGGGCTTTTCGCGAACATCGGAATCAGCGCCGCCAACCCAGGCAACACTTTGATCACCAACAGTCCCCAAACCGACAACTGCGCTTTCCGTGGGGGCTCAGCCAATATCCGCAATGACATCGACCAAATGGTTGCGATCGACCAGTACGGGAACTCGACCACTGGTTACACGCCGGTGGATCTAGTGCTAGCGAAGTCATCACCGCAGCAACTCGGTTACGCATCGAAGAACGCCGCCGACAACGCGGGCACGACAATTCGCAACGACGCAATCCTGCGGCCGATGATTTATGCGATCGGTCTGAGCGGGTTGGGAGCCGCTGAAGATCCCGATCCGACTATGATTATGCGGCTGACCAACGTGAAGGGCAGTCCCATCTACGACTCCAGCAAGAAAGAGGGCTTCTTCGTGATGGCCACCAGCACTGCCGATCTACCGGATTCATTTGACCAGGTGGCGCAAGAGATACTGAGGCTTTCGTGGTAAGCAAGCTGTCCCGGTAAGGAGAACAGTGTCCAGATTTGAAAAACTGCATCCGGCCTCGCTTCGCAGCCAGATCGCCGAACGGATTCGGGAGGCGGTCCTGGATGGCAGTCTGGTTGAAGGCGAGCGGCTGATTGAGCGCCGGCTTGCCGATGACTTCGGCGCCAGCCTGACGGCGGTTCGCGAGGCGCTGGTGGAGCTGGAGACCGAAGGTTTCATCGCGAAGCTCCCGAACTCGTCAACTCACGTGATTAGCGTCACCGAGGAGGACGCGGAGAAAATCCTGTCTGCACGAGAAGTGCTGGAAGGATTCGCCCTCTCGGAGGCGGCGCGGCGAGCCACTCCGGGGCAGCAGTCCGCGCTCATGGCGCTGCAGTCGGGTGTGCTTGCCGCCGCCGCTGCCCGTGATTTGAAAAGCTTCCTGTTGCGGGACCTGGCGCTGCACCAGGCCGGCTGGGAGATCAGCCAGAACGAGCATACGATCGCCGCGCTGCGCCGCCTGGCGCTGCCGTTTTACGCCTTCTGCGCGCTCCGGTTCAACCAGCTTACTGCCTCCGAGTTGTCCCTGTGCGCGGAAGCGAATCTGCCATTCCTCAACGGCATCTGCACCCACGACCCGGACGCCGCTCGCGGCGGGCTGGTGTACACGCTGAGCCGCTGGCTGGAGAAAGCGCGGATCCAGCCCGAATGCGAGCCTACGCCCGAACCCGAGCCTGGGCCCGAACCTGGCCGCGCCGGCCGATCGCTGCTGTTCGGGACTTAGGGCTGCCGCCAGCGGGCCAAATACAGTTCGGCCGCCAGATTTTCCTGTTCGCGATCTGCCGCAGCTTGCCATTCGTTGCGACGGCGTTCTTTCAGCCGCTCGAGAAGCCGGACCTGCCGGCGCGCGGTCACGATCGCCTGGCGTTGCTTTTCGATACTGTTTGCGCAGTTGGCCAGGCGCGACTCAATGCGCTTGCGCACATCTTTCAGGTAGAGCCGATAGGCATCGAAGGCCGCCAGTTCCTCGCCTGTGGTCGAATGGACGGTAGCGATAGCCACGTTGGCTTCGGTCTCCTCGCGCTCCGTGGCGGCGCGCTCGGTTTCAATCGCCCTTTGTTCGGCCAGCAGCGGGGCAAGCTTGGTTTCTTCGACTTCGAGCTGCCGCCGGCGCCAGTCGAGAATCCGTGAGAGCTCGAACTGGAACTTCCTCATACGCGGCGGCCCAGGTCGCTCATCTTTGCCAGAGTCTCAGCGAACGGGGTGCATTCGTGGGGCCCCTGGCGCAAGAAGGTGTCCAGGCCCGGACGCGCGGCGAGGGCCGTGTCGATTTTGGGATTAGCTCCCGCGACGTACGCGCCCAGATTGATCAGGTCTTCAGCCCGCCGGTAAGTCGCCATGGCATCGCGGATCTTTACCGCGGCTTGTTGCTGCTCGTCTGTGGCGATGTCGGACGTCAGGCGGCTCACCGAGTTCAGCACATCGATGGCCGGATAATGCCCGGACGCCGCCAGGTCGCGAGACAGCACAATGTGCCCGTCGAGGATGGCGCGCACCGCGTCGGCGATCGGCTCGTTATGGTCGTCACCTTCGACCAGCACGGTGAAGTAGCCTGTGATCGAACCTTTCGGAAAATTCCCAGCCCGCTCGAACACGCGGGGCAGCATGTTGAAAACCGACGGAGTGTAGCCTTTCTGGCTGGGGGGTTCGCCGGCGGCAAGGCCGATCTCGCGCTGCGCCATCGCGAGGCGCGTGACCGAGTCCATGACGAGCAGGACGCTGGCGCCCTGATCGCGGAAATATTCCGCAATCGCGAGCGCGACGAAACAGGCGCGGATACGCAACAGCGCAGGGCGGTCCGAGGTGGCCGCCACGACGACTGAGCGCTCCCTGCCTTCGGGACCGAGGTCGTGCTCGAGAAACGCGCGCACTTCGCGGTTCCGCTCTCCGATCAGCGCAATCACAGTGACGTCGGCCGAGGAGCTGCGGCACATCGAACCGAGCAAGGTGCTCTTGCCGACGCCGCTGCCGCCGAACAAACCGATGCGCTGGCCTTTGCCGCAGGGCATCAGCCCATCGATGGCGCGAATTCCCGTAGTGAGGGGCTCGACAATGTGCTCACGATCGAGGGGCCCGGGGCCCGGCGCATAGAGGTCGTAGAATTCTGAAAGGTTGAGAGAAGGCCCGGCATCTATCGGGCGGCCGAACCCATCGAGGACCCGGCCCAGCAGTTCGCGTCCGACCGGCACGTGCGCCGCGGCGGGGCGCGCCACGATGCGGTCTCCGAGCCGAAGCCCATCGGTCTCCTCCAGTGGCATCGACAGGACGCGGCCGCTGCGAAAACCGACCACCTGCACGCGAACGAGCTTCCCGCGCGAGGTTTGGATTTCGCAAAACTCTCCCAGCGCCACCGACGGCCCTTCCGATTCGATCAGCAGGCCGATAATCTCCGAGACGCGCCCGGCGTAGCAGAACGGCTCCACCGTCTCAACGGCGCGCATGTAGGGAGTGAGGTCGAGTCTGGGTTCGTGTAGCGTCATTGTGGCAACAGATCGGTAAAGCCGCGTTCAATTTCGGCGAGCTGGGACTCGAGGCCGATGTCCACCTCGCCGCCTCGTGTCTCGAAAATAGCCCCGCCCCACCCGATGGCGGCATCGGCCTGCACTTCGATGCGCCAGGCGGATTGCTGAAGAAAACGCTCGACCGTATCGCGGTGTTCGGGATGGACGCGGAGGCGGTGGACGTCGCGGGCGGCGAGTTTATCGAGGCCGGCGCGAACGATGCCGAGAAGGGCGTCGGGATCCACGGTTAACTCGCGCCGCATGAGCCGCCGGGAAATCGTGAGGGAGAGCTTCACCAAGTCGACTTCGGCTTCCCTGCGGATGCGGTCGCGGTAGGCGGCGAGGCCTTCAGCGCCGCGCGCGAGTTGTTCGATCTTTCGCCCGAGTTCTTCGCTCCACTTGCGAGCCGCTCCCTCTTGGCCCTCGCGGAGGCCCTGTTGGCACGCATCCTGCACCTTCCGCTCCAGCTCGCGTTCGATCGCGGCCAGGCGCTGCTCGGTACCGGGGCGTGCGGCAGAAGATTCGGGGGCGTAGGATCCGGCGCCGGATCGATCGGCCGGGCAGACGCTGCCGACCTGGGACCGTTTCCACTCCATCGGCCGAACGTTCGCATCCGACCCCGGGGACAACAGTTTAGACGACATATTGCTCTCCGGTTGCGCCCTTCAGGTTCACCAGCCCCTCGGCCTCCAGTTGGCGAACGATCGCGATAATCTGCTGTTGCGCCGCTTCCACATCTTTGATCTTGACCGCGCCCAGAGCATCCATGTCCTCACGCATCATCTCCGCGCCGCGCTGGGACGTACATTGCAGGAAATGCTCCTTCAGTTTTTCGCTGGTGCCCTTGAGAGCCATGGTCAACATCTTGCGGTCGGCCCTGGCCAGGATTTCCTTCACGCCGCTGCTGTCAACCAGCAGAATGTCCTCGAAGACGAACATCAGGTGACGGATGGTTTCGACCAGGTTGGGATCGGAAGGCTCGATCTTATCGAGAATCTCCTTGCCGGTGGCCGAGTCGAGGCGGTTGAACATCTCCGAAACGGCGCGGACCCCGCCGTAAGACTCGCGGCTGAACTCGCCCAGCGCCTTCAGCTTCTGATCGATCACGGTGGCGATGCGCGTAATGATCTCCGGTGAGATCTGGTCGAGACTGGCCATACGCAAGGCGATGTCCGGGCGCATCTCGGCGGGCAGCGAAGTAAGGAGTGAAGCGGCCTGCGTCGGATTGAGGTGGGAGAGGACGAGAGCGATGGTCTGGGGATGCTCGTTGTGAATGAATTTGGCGAGCTGTTGCGGATCCGCCTTTTGCAGCGCGTCAAAGGTGACCATGTCGGTGCCGAGCGCCTTCATGAGACGATCGAGGAGCCGCTTGGCGGATTCCGGGCCATAGGCGTTGACCAGCAGCCGGCGCGCATAGTCGACGCCGCCCTTGACCACGAATTCGTGCGCGAGGCCCATTTGGTGAAACTCATCGAGTACCGATTCGGTCTGATCGGCGTTAATTGAAGTGAGCCGGGCTATTTCGCGGCTCACACGCTGCACCTCGTCTTCCTCGAGCTCGCGCAAAACGGGGGCGCTGGCCTCCTCGCCGAGAACCAGCAGGAGGATCGCGGCTTTTCGGAGGCCCGTGGGCGCCATTACGGCTTTTTCAGCGTTCAGAATCATCGGACGTCCTCTCCAACCGCAGTTTGCCGAATGTGAGTCGAATGTGGCGTCATCGCACTATTCCTCGCGGTCGTTCATCCAGGTTCGCAGCAGTTGAGCCA
>JBOGMR010000603.1:0-2905 GCA_050746825.1 Bryobacteraceae bacterium
CGATCAGCCCCGGCAAAGCTCGCCGTTGGTGCGAAGTTGGCATCAACCGGATCAGCCTGGGTGTCCAGTCGTTCGCCGGCGCAGAACTGGCGCGGACCGGCCGCCGCCACAATGCCGAAATCGTCGCGCGCGAGTGCGCGGTGCTGCGGGAATCCGGAATTGCCAACTTCAACGTGGACCTGATCGCGGGGTTGCCGGGTCAGACCGCAGCGAGCTGGCGCGAATCGCTTGACTGGATCGCGCGGATCGATCCGCCGCATGTGTCGGTCTACATGCTTGAGATCGACCAGGACAGCCGCCTCGGTAGCGAGATCCTGCGCGGCGGTGGACGCTATGGCGCGGGAGCGGTCCCTTCTGAGGATTTGACCGCCGATCTGTACGAGACGGCTGTGGAACGCCTGGAGCAGATGGGCATCCTGCGCTACGAGATCTCGAACTTCGCGCGCCCGGGCTTGGAATCCGCGCACAACTTGAAGTACTGGCGGCTCGAGCCTTATGCCGGCTTCGGCGCCGATGCTCATTCGTTCGATGGCGCGATGCGGCGCCAGAACGTCGAATCGCCGTCCGAGTATGTGGCGCGCGCCGGCAACCCGGTTGCCGAGATAGTGCCGGCCGATCCCGCTGAAGAGCGCCTCTTCGTCGGGCTGCGTCTGCGCGAAGGCGTGCGGCCCGCGCCAGGCGACTGGCTCCGCTTCGAACGCCCTATTCAACGCTTCATGGACGAAGGCCTGCTCGAATCCGGCGGCGGCGTCCTGCGCCTGACGCCGCGAGGCGTTCTTCTTTCCAACGAAGTCTTCCAGGAGTTCCTTACGCGATGATCGATCTCAGAAGCGACACGGTGACGCGGCCCACGCCCGAAATGCGCCGCGCGATGGCGGAGGCCGAAGTCGGCGACGACGTCTATCGCGAAGACCCCACGGTCAATCGGCTCGAACAGCGCGCCGCGGAAATCTTCGGCAAAGAGGCTGCGCTGTTTGTCCCGACCGGCACTATGGCGAACACCATCGGTGTGAAGCTGCACACCGAGCACGGACAGGAAGTGCTGTGCGAAGCGCGCAGCCACGTGCTCAATTACGAGCTGGCCATGATGGCGTGGTTCTCCGGCTGCGTGGCGCGTCCGGTAGCCTCCGAAGACGGTATCCTGCGCTGGGACATGATTCGTCCCTACATTCGTCCGCTCGGTCCGCACTGGGCGCCCACGGGGCTCATCGAAATCGAAAACACGCACAACATGGCGGGCGGCGCCGTGTACCCGCTGGAAGTGATCCGCGAAGTTTGCGATGGCGCGCATGACCGCGGCCTGGCAGTCCACATGGATGGCGCGCGCGTCTTCAATGCCGCGGAACACCTTGGCGTAACGGTGCGCGAGATTGCAGCCCCGGTCGACACGGTCGCGTTCTGCCTTTCGAAAGCGCTGGGCGCGCCCGTCGGATCGATGATCGCCGGGACGGCGGAGCAGATGGATCGCGGACGCCTCTTTCGCAAGCGCTTGGGCGGCGGCATGCGGCAAGCCGGCGTCCTCGCTGCCGCTGCGCTTATCGCAATCGAGAAGCATCCCGCGAAGCTCACCGCCGATCATGCCAGCGCGAGCTTCCTGGCCGAAACCCTTGGCGCGATACCCGGGATCCGGGTAAGCGGGAAGGTGCAGACCAATATCGTGATCTTCGATGTCAGCGGCGCCGGGTTGACGGCCGCCGAGTTCAGTACCCGTCTGAAGGAGCGAGGCGTGCTCATGAACGCCATCAGCGAGACTCTCTTGCGCCTGGTGACTCACTACGATGTGGATCGCGCCGGCTGCGAAACGGCGATCGAGGCGATCCGGGAGACGGTGAAGGAGCCGGCCGGCCGGCGCTCACGACTCGCCGGAGTCTAAGCGCACCACAAACGCGTTGGCCGCCTCTCCGTTGAACTCGCGACGCACCCGTTCGGCAAGTGCTTGCGCCTCCTCCTCGCTCATCTCTTTGCCGACCAGAACGCGCCACGCCGTGCGGTCGCCCTGCCGCATCACCAGCTTCGCGTTTCCAAACCGCCTCGCGAGCCGGTCCCGCAGCCGGCCGGCGTTCCGGCGGTCTTCGAAGACGCCAGCCTGTACTGCAAAGAAACTGGCCTTTACGTTGTCCGGCGCCCGGATGACCTGGATGCGCACCCGCGCAGTCCCTGGGCCGATCATGTCGAGCCCCGAAGCTCCTGCGCGCGACACATCGATGATGCGGCGCTTCTTAAACGGGCCGCGATCGGTGATGCGCAGATCTACGGTTTTGCCGTTCTCAAGATTCCGCACGCGCACCCACGTCCCGAACGGCAGCGTGTTGTGCGCCGCCGTCATCTTCTCCATGTCGTAGATCTCGCCGTTCGCGGCTCGACGTCCGTGGTAGGGATGCCCGTACCAACTGGCCATGCCGGTTTGAGTCCAGCCGATCGCGCGGCTGACCGGGTGCTGCGCGCGCGGCCTTCTCCCGCACGCACCCGCCATCAGCGCCGCGCAAACCACAATTGCCGCCACGCGCCTCATGAGGCACCTATCAACTACGATCCTTTCTCACACCTGCGTCTGTCAACCACGGTTGGCGCACTCGGACTCCCTCGCCCGCTCGTCCCGGCGTGGCGGGCACGGGCGCCCGCACCTCGCGTCGACTGCGGCGAAAGCCCGATCCACGCTCCGCAGAAGCCTCAAAACGCCCGAAACATTTCGTGCCCCGCGCGTTTTTGGCGCCAAATCGACTTCCGGACCACTTCCTCGGACCCGGGTCGTTGCATTTTTTTCTTGACATTCTGCTCAACACACCTTATATATGAATCACTTGCGATTTTCACGAATCGCAAAATCTGATGTTAGGGAGAAACAATCGATGAAGACCGCAACCAAGAAAGCCGCACCGAAGAAGAAGGCTGCTCCGAAGAAGAA
>JBOGMR010000604.1:0-3148 GCA_050746825.1 Bryobacteraceae bacterium
CCTATTACTCGACCGATCAGTTCCTCGAGTTCGCCGGGCGCAGCACGATCTTCGACGGCGTGGTGGCATCCACGATCAGCGACGTACTCTGGAGCGGGGAAGGCGAGCCGCAGCGGCTGCGCGGCAACTACGTCAGCAACGGCACGTTCGCGGTAATGGGCGTGCCGGCGCTCGCCGGCCGGTGGCTCGGTCCGGACGATTACCGGCTCGACGCGGCGCCGGCGGCGGTGCTCGGCTACAAGTTTTGGCAGCGCCAGTTCGGCGGCGATACCGGCGTTCTCGGCCGCGAGCTGCTCCTGAACGGAAGGAAACGCACGATCGCCGGCGTGATGCCGCGCCGATTCATGTGGCGCGGCGCCGATGTCTACCTGCCGATCGTGTATCAACGCGGTCAGGTCACCGAGGGCGTGCGCTCGGTCCACGTGCTGGGCCGGCTGAAACCGGGCGTCACCGAAGCGCAAGCCGAGTCCGACCTGCGGCCGATCGTCGAAGAGCTGAAAAGGCGCGAGCCTCGTCAGTTTCCCGACAAGTGGCGCGTCGGACTGCTGTCGTTCAAAGAGTCGTTTCCCAGCAGCATCCGCGAAACCATTTGGATCTTGTTCGGCGCGGTCGGGCTGTTGCTCCTGATCGCGTGTGCGAACGTGTCGAATCTGCTGCTGTCGCGAGCGGCAGGGCGGCAGCGCGAGATGGCGGTCCGCTCGTCGCTGGGAGCGAGCCGCTGGCGGTTGGTGCGGCAGTTGCTCACCGAGAGCCTCCTCCTGGGAGTCGCAGGCTGCACGCTGGGCGTCGCCCTTGCGTATGGCGGCCTGAACGCGATCATCGCGATCGTGCCGGCCGGCCGGATTCCGGATGAATCCGAAATCGCGATCAACACGCCGGTGCTCTTCTTCACGCTGGGGATTGCGGCGCTCACCGCGCTGGTCTTCGGACTCGCGCCCGCGCTGCACACCTGCCGCGCGAATCTCGCCGGATCGATGAAGACTGCCGGACGAGGCGTCACCGGTGGTTTCCGCCAGGCCATCCTTCGAAACGGATTCGTGGTGGCCGAAGTCGCGTTGTCGCTGATGCTGCTGGTGGGAGCGAGCCTCATGATTCGCACGCTGCTGGCGATGCAGAGCGTCGAGCTTGGATTTCAGGCGGATCACGTGCTCACCATGCGGATTCCGCTTCCGGAGCAGCGGTACGCCAGCCCGGAGCGCCGCGTGGTCTTTTTCGAGGAGCTCTTGCGCCGGCTCTCGGTGACGCCCGGTGTCTCGGCTGCGGGTCTGAACACTTTTGTGCATCCATTCGGCAACTGGAGCTTCCCGGTTGAAGTCGTCGGGCGCGGGCGGCCGGACGATCAGGCGGTCGTGATCCATCAGATCAGTCCCGGCTACACGCGGGCCATGGGCATCGGCCTGCAGCAGGGCCGGCTGTTCCTGGATGACGAGGTCTCCTCCAGGCGAAATGTCGCCCTGGTCAACCAGACGTTCGCCCGGCGCTACTTTGAAGGCGACGACGCACTCGGCAGAGTCGTGCGCGTACCGCGTATGCGGAGCGCACCGCTGCAGCTCAAGGAGGACGCTTTCCAGATTGTGGGCGTGGTGCGAGACACTCTGAATCGGAACTTGAACAGCGACGTGAGGCCCGAGCTCTACGTTCCCTATTCGCTCGCGGGCGCTGCCGACCGGCTCGTAGTTCTGGCGCCGGGCGACCCGATGCGGCTCGCCAACACCGTCCGACACCAGATCTACGCAATCGATCGGGATCAGCCGGTCACCGAAGTCAGGACCATCGAGACGATGATGGACGAATTCGTCTTCGCCAGAGCGCGCTTCAACCTGGTGCTGTTCTCCGTGTTCGCCGCGATCGGATTGGCGCTGGCGGTGATCGGAGTCTACGGCGTCATCTCGAGCGCCGTGGCGCAGCAAACTCAGGAATTCGGCGTGCGCATTGCGCTCGGAGCGAGCTTCGGCGACATCATCGGAATGGTCCTGACCAAAGGCTCGAAGCTCCTGATCATTGGAATCGCGCTGGGCCTCGTGGCCAGTTTCGCGACCACGCGGATACTTACCCAGCAGCTCTGGAGCGTCTCGCCGTTCGATCCGGTCTCCTTCGCCCTGGTTTCGCTGGTGCTGCTGGTGGTCGGCATCCAGGCCTGCTGGTGGCCTGCACGCCGCGCCGCGCGAGTCGACCCCGTAACCGCTCTGCGGCAGGAGTGAGGGTGGAGCGGCCGGTGGGACACGGCGGCTTCCCAGGCCGCCCGTACATTGCTAGAGAACCCTCGGGCGTCAACAAGCGAATGCTATCCTGAATACGTCACACGGCTGGAGGGGCGCTCTGGAAGCGAGGTTTCGATGAATCGATTGTGCGTTTTGATGACCGCGTGCGCTGCACTGGCATTTCAATTGCCCGCCGCGGAGACCGCAAAAATTAAAGTGCCCTTTGAGAAATACAAGCTCAAAAACGGCATGCGGGTCATTCTCTCGGCCGACAACAAAGTCCCGGTCGTCGCGATCTACATGCTCTACGGCGTCGGAGCGCGCTCGGAAGAAAAAGGCCGCACCGGGTTCGCGCATTTGTTCGAGCACATGATGTTTCAGGGCTCGGCCAACGCACCCAAGGGCGTGCACTTCAAGAGTGTGGAATCGAACGGCGGGAGCTTGAACGGTTCGACGCACCCGGACTTCACCGACTATTTTGAAGTCCTCCCGTCCAACAAACTGGCCGTCGGATTGTGGCTCGAGTCCGATCGCATGCGCAGCCTCGCGATCACGCCTGAGAACCTGACCAATCAGAAGGAGGCTGTGAAACAGGAACGGCGTCTGTCGTTCGACAACCGGCCGTACGCGACCGCGATCGTCGACCGCTGGCCCGAACTGGCGTTCCGTAACTGGCAGAACTCGCATTCGCTCATCGGAACGTTTGAGGACCTGAACGCAGCCTCTGTCGACGACGTGTCGAAGTTCTTCAAGACATACTACGCACCGAACAACGCGATCCTCGCCGTGGTTGGCGACATCAAGGCCACTGAGGCCAGGAAATGGATCGACACATATTTTGCGGATATTCCCGCGCAGACTCCGCCCCGCCATCCGGATCTGGCTGAGCCGCCCGCGGACCCGTCCAAGCCGCGATCGGATGTTTACCGGGATCCGCTGGCTCAGGT
>JBOGMR010000605.1:0-6034 GCA_050746825.1 Bryobacteraceae bacterium
CATTATAGGTAGATATAATCTAACGGATGAGACTCGCGTTGGCGCTCCTCATCTCGCTGCCGGCTCTCGCACAAACGCCCGCGCAGCCGACGCCGGGCGCCAGCCTGTTCCTCGCCCACTGCGCGCATTGCCACGGCCTCAAAGGCGAAGGCGGCCGCGGATCCAGTCTGGTGGTGCGTCCTCTCCCACGCGCCGCGAATCGCGAAGCTCTGTTCTGGGTGATCCTGCGCGGAATACCCAACACGGAAATGCCGCCAGCGCGGACGCTGACTCAGAGCGAGGCTACCCAGCTCGTTTATTACGTCGAATCGCTCGGCCGCTCTTTTGATGAGACGCCCGGGAATCCGCTCCTCGGCGCGAAGTCGTATGAGAAAGGAAAATGCTCCGACTGCCACAGTATCAAGGGGCGAGGCGGCCAGCTTGGACCGGACTTAACCGACATCGGCCTGCGCCGTGGGATCGCCTATCTGCGCGCCGCACTGATCGCTCCGGGAACGGCCGCGCCGGAGGGCTTCCTCCAGGTCCGGGTCAAGACTCGCGAAGGAAAGCAGATCACAGGCGTCCGCTTGTCCGAGGACACGTTCTCGATCCGGCTGCGCGACGAGTCGCACAAGCTCTATTCGTTCTTCAAGAACGAGCTGGCCGAACTGGAGCCGCAGCCCGGCGCATCGCCGATGCCGAGCTTCGAGAAAACCTTCACACCGCAGGAGATCACGGACCTGGTCGCGTACCTGGCGTCGCGCCGGGGGAATTAGGCCGCCGGAAGCGCGCTACGGAGCAGCGCGAAAGCGGCGCACCAGCAGCGGAAGCAGAATCCCAGCGGCGAGCCACAAGGTTCCGGGTTCAGGCACCTCGACGCGAGACTCGACCGTGAGGACGAGTTGCCGCAGGAAGGCTGGGCCGCCGTTTCCGGCGAACACAAGCTCATTGCTGGCAGCTTTGGCCAGCGTGGTCACCGAACCTCCCAGTGCGATCTGACCGCCTGCCTGATTGTTGAGCAGGGCGAGCGCCGAGCCGTTCAGCGGAATCACGACAAGCGTGCCCTCGGATGCCGGGTTCAACACCACAGAGCCGAGCGCAGTGCCGTCGCCGAGGTCTGTGTACACGGCCACGTTGGCGAACGGGTCGAGCACCTGGGCGATGGTGCTTGTGACCTCGTTGACCTGAAACGTCTCCGTGGCCTGCGGGCTGTCGTACCCACCCACGGGCAACTGTCCTGAAGGGGCGGGCATGTCGAGCTGAAGTTGGGCCGCTGTGATGACGCCGCTAATCGAAGAGAGGTCGAAAACGAAGTAGTTGCGCAATTCAGAGATCGGGTCGCACGGACACCAGCCGAGGACGATCGAGCTCGTGAAGGGGCCGCCGGAGTCGATGCGAAAGCCGTAGTCGGTGGCATCAAGCGTAACTTGCGCGGCCGTGGCAAGAACCGATGAGCATAGGAGTGCAGCGATAAGAACCGGGGTCCGGAAGAGCATCAGTTTATCCTACCCGAAATCACCGCGCTATACTTGAACATCGATTGCACCGAGGAGGCAACCCGTATGGAATCCACAGCAGCCGTTCCGCAGCCCGTGCCGCCGCAGGCGGTGATCATGCAAATGGCGATGGGGGCGTGGGTGACCAAAGTCATCGCCGAAGTAACCCGTCTCGGCGTACCCGACGTTCTCAAGCAGCGCGGTTCGATGCGTGCCGCAGACATCGTCGCGACCGGCGGCGTCGGTGCGGAGCCGGAGGCTCTCGAACGCCTCCTGCGCGCTTGCGCCAGCCTGGGTGTTTTCACTGAGGATGCGGCGGGGAAATTTGGTCCGACGGAGCTTTCGGAAGTGCTGACGTCGGATGCGCCCGCATCGGTGAAGAAGCTGGTGGAGGCGATCGGCGGGCCTTGGTATCGAGGCTGGACGGAGCTCTTCAACGCCGTGCGGACCGGCCGGCCACAGGTCCGCAATGTGTTTGGCATGGAGTGGTGGGATTATCTGAATGCCAATCCAAAGGAGATGGAAGACTTCGGAGAAGCGATGAAGGCCAACAGCCTGAACTCGCTGCAAGGTGTGCTGCAGCACTGTGATTTTTCTGGAACGGGCAAAGTGGTTGACGTTGGGGGCGGGTTCGGGCACCTCGCCGTCGCGCTGCTGGAAAAGTACCCGGCGCTTAGAGCCGCGGTGCTCGATGTTCAAGAACTGATTCCCATCGCGCGGCAGCGCCTGACGGTGCACGACCCGGCAGTGGCATCGCGCCTCGAATACGCCGGCGGCGATATGTTCGAGTCGGTGCCGCCCGCCGACGCGTACATCATGAAACACATCATCCATGACTGGGAGGATGAGAAGTGTGTCCGGCTCCTTCAGAATTGCGGGCGCAGTATGCAAGGTGTCGGCCGCGTGATTTGTGTGGATGCGGTGCTTCCGCCGATGGGCAATCCGTCGGGCACACCGGCGAAGCTGCTGGATATTAATATGCTGGTCTTCATCACGGGCAAGGAACGGACCGAAGCGCAGTGGAATGATTTGTACCGCGCGGCAGGATTTGAAATTCGGAGCATTACTCCGATCAATGACAATTTCGGTACCAGTATTGTGGAAGGCTTGAAACGCGGGGCATAGGTGGTTTCCTGACACGAGTGTGACGCGGCCCTCATCAGTACGTGCGCTACGGCTGCTGATTGCGGCGGCACTGGTGGCGCGAGGCGTCTTCGGACAGCAGAACACGTCTCCGATTATTCCCGGCACGCCGATCGACCGCGAGATCCGGCCTGGAGACAGCCACACGTACCGCCTTGCGGTGCAGTCCGGACAATTCGTGCATGTCACTGCAACCCAGGTGGGTACGGACATCGCGATCCGGGTCACTCAGCCCGGTGGGACCACATTCACCGAAGTCGACCGGCTGCCGTACGAAGGGGTTGAAGATTTCCCCTGGATCGCGACAGGGGCCGGCGATTGCGTCATCGAAATCCGCGCGGGCGCGCAAGCCAAGACCGGCAGCTATCGAGTCGAAGCCGCCGGCCGGGCGCCCACTGGACAGGACCGCAGCCGCGTCGCCGCATTCAACGCTTCCTGGATCGACGCACAGAAGCTTCGTGCCAGGCAAAGCGCAGAGGCCTATCGAGAGGCACTCGGGAAGTATGAGCTCGCTGCCGCGGAGTTTCATAAGGCAGGGGATCCTCGCTGGGAAGCCCACGCGCTCACCGAGTGGGCCTGGGTGCTGGATCGGCTGGGCGATCACGCCAAAGCGAGAGATTTGCTCGAGCAGTCTTTGGCCCTGCATCGCCGCGGGACCGGCGAACGGCATAGTCTCGCGGTCAATCTCAGCGGGCTCGGAGCCATGTACAACAGCCTCGGGGAAAACCTGCGCGCGATCGCTTTGCACGAGCAATCGCTCCAGATCCGGCGCGCCGCAGGCGACCGGCGTGGGGAGGCGACCGAGCTCAGCAGTATCGGAAGCTCATACACGAACCTGTCGAACTTCGCCAAAGCGATCGAGTATCTCACGCAATCGGTCGCGATTCGCCGGGATCTGAACGATCGGCCCGGAGAAGTTGTTTCGCTCATCAACCTGGGTGGAGCGCACTTCTCCGCCGGCGATTACCAGGCTGCGCTCGAGAGCTACACGGCCGCGTGGAAGCTGTCCTCGACCGGCAGTAACCGCGGACATGAAGCCATCGCTACAGTAGCGATGGGCCGGAGCTATTACGCGCTTGGCAATTCGGAACGGGCATGGGAGTTTTGGAAACGCGCGGAGACGATGTTGCGGCAGGTTGGCGATCAGGCCGGGCTCGGGACCGTGCTCTACCTGATGGGCAACGCCGAGGCTCGCCGGTCCGAACACAAGCGAGCGCTCGGTTATCTGGACGAGTCGCTGGCCCTGTACACGAAGACGTCGCGGCCGGTGTCCCAGGCCATTGCTCTCTCTGCGCTGTGCCGGTCTTTGCTGGCGCTTAACCAGGCGGAGAACGCGCAGGCGCGAGCCGTAGAAGGCATTGCTCTCAGCCGCAAGGCCGGTTCCAAGCTGAACCTGGGCACGTCGCTCGATTGCAACGGCCGAGTGGAGCTGGCGCGCGGAAATCACGAAGGAGCGCGCTCGCTCCTGTTGGAGGCTCTGGACGTGCTTCGTGAAGCCGGCGCGCGCGAAGATCAGACGTCAACCCTGATGACCCTGGCCAAAGTCGAGCGAGCGCGCGGCAACCTGGCCGAGGGGCTCCGGTACGTCGAGCAGGCTACCGCGCTGTTTGAATCGATGCGCGTGCAAGTGAATCGTCCGGATCTGCGGGCTTCCTATCGCGCCAGCCGCTCGGATCGCGTAGATCTCCATGCGGAGTTACTGATGGAGATGCACCGCAAGGAGCCCAATGCCGGTTACGCGGAACGTGCGTTTAACGTGACCGAGCAGTGGCGCGCGCGGAGTCTGGCGGAAATGATCGCTGAGACACGCGTCGAACTTCGGCAGGAGTTGACGCCGGAACAGCGCCTGCGCGAGGACAAATTGCTCGCATCGATTAATGACGTTCAGCGCGAGTTGTTCCGGGAGAAGGCGCCCGAGGACCGTCAGCTGCAGTTGAAACAGCAGTTGTCCGCGGCCGAGCGGGAGCTCGATGTGTTCCAGAACGAGTTGCGTCGCGGCGGCAACCGCTATGCCGCGGGACAATACGCCGAAGCCTTCAACGCTGAGCGCATCCGGCGTCAAATGCTCGATCCGAATACCGTGCTGATTGAGTACGCGCTGGGAGAGAAGCAGTCCTACGCGTGGGCTCTGACCGCATCGGGCGTTTCGAACGCGGTGCTGCCTCCTCGCAACGAAATCGAGCGTAGCGTAGAGGCTTATCGGAGGCTCCTCGCCGAGCGGGTGAGCGCACTGACGGTGACGGCGGCGCTCGCTCGCCTGGACCATCACGGAAAGCAGTTGTACCAGATGCTGGTGGCGCCGGTCGAAGCAGCGCTCGCATCGAAGACGCGAGTCGTCATCGTGCCAGACGGCGCTCTGTCGTACCTGCCTTTTGAGGCGCTTACCGGCGGCTCGCGGCTGATCGAAAGATTCAGCATCAGCTACGCGCCTTCCGCTTCGACGCTGGCGGCCTTGCAGGAACGCGAGCGTCGGAGAAGCGCTTCGGTGCGCACGCTGCTGGCTTTTGGCGATCCGGAATATCCACAGTCGATGAACTCGCCTCCCGCTCTTGCCGGCCTGGTCGAGCGCGGTTTTGCATTCACGCGCCTTCCCAACTCCCGCGGTGAGGTGGCTGCCATTCGCGCTCTATTCGAGCCGCGCGCGAGCCGGGTCTATCTCGGTCCTGAGGCGCAGGAGAGTTCGCTGAAAACGGAGACTCTCGACAAGTACAGCTATGTGCATTTCGCAGCACATGGCTACTTCGACGAAGAGCGGCCGTCGCGCTCCGGAATTGTCTTGTCGCCCGGCAGCGAATCAGCCGAGGACGGCGTATTGCAGGGCCCCGAGATCATGCGGCTGCGGCTGAATGCCGACCTGGTGACGCTGTCGGCTTGCCAGACGGGACTGGGTACGCTGCTGGCCGGCGAGGGCGTGATGGGGTTGGCGCGCGCCTTTTTTTACGCGGGTGCGCAGAGCCTGGTAGTGAGTCTTTGGAACGTCAACGACGCGGCCACCTCGGAGCTGATGAAGCGGTTCTACGGAAACCTCAAAGGCGGCATGAACCGGGATGAGGCGCTGCGAAAAGCGAAAATCGCGATCATGAAGACGCCGTCGAGTCCGTGGCGGCACCCTTACTATTGGGCGCCGTTCGTGTTTGTGGGAGATCCGGGGCAAGCGCCGCCCGCGCGCCGCTGACGTGGAATTTTGCGTGCCCTGGGGCCATGACCCTGGTCGCGAAGTTCGAGTGATGCCGCGCCGCCTGCTGTAATGCTCCCAAAAGTGTTTGGCGGAGCAATATTCGCGCCCACGCCGTCGATCGTGAAGTAATTCGAACTGGCGCGTTGGCCATTCACGCTGAATTGGCCGCCCGCGCCAGACCCTGTTGCTACGACGCCGGGCGTAAGCGTGATCAACGAATGAAATGTCCGCCCGTTTA
>JBOGMR010000606.1:0-4655 GCA_050746825.1 Bryobacteraceae bacterium
GCCATCAGGTGCGCACCGTCACCGCCGACCCGCCAGCCCGTGTCGTCGGTGTAAGTGACTGGCGCTGGCCGCACCTGCTCGCGCAACTCCTGATAGGCGGCGCCGAAGGGCCCCTCGGCTTGTTTGAGCGCGTCCTGCGTGATGGCGCTGGAAGTGATCGCGATCCCGGTCAGTTCCCGCAGAATCGCCGGCAGCCGGCGCACCGGGACTCCGTGACCATAGTGCAGCGTTTACCACCTGTGCAACGATCTGTACCCGCGGTTCCTCAAGAACGTTCCCACACCGGTCAACGGCTATGTGACGGCTCCCGAAGCGCCTGGCTTGGGGATCGAGGTGCGGGAGGAATCATTCCCTAACGGCGACGCGGTAATCGAGACCATCGCTGCGCTTTGAAAGACCAAGTTCCGCCCGAGTGTACTCGAATGACAACGACTTCTCGCGGAGGTCAGGCCGGCTAGCCCTAATGACAGCGCAGGTCACAAGGACTACAAGCCGGGCCTTGTGCGTCACGATCTTGAGACAGGGCGAGTCCTGGAGATTGTCGAGTTACTGCCGGGATCGAGCGATCCGCACGGCCTCGCGGTTTACTCATCAGTTGCGATGCAGGCATCCACCCAGGTTGGCCGGCTAACGACAGTACCACGGCCGGCTGGATTCCCAGATCGATTTCGTCTGAGCCTTCGCTGAACCAAAGGCCTTGGCAAGATCGTGACCGGGCAGGAGTTTGATTTCGGCCGCTGGCTTTTCGATTCCACTCCTGCTCCTGCAGCTCACCTCACTCGAGCGCGATCGGCCGCAGCGCCGTCCCCGCCACCGTGCCCTTTAGCCGATTCGTCATCGCAACGTACGTGAACCTGTACACCTTGTTCCTCGACAGCGCTTCCAGGTTGTGGAACTCACCGATGTGCACACCCTGATCGACGAGCAGGTATTCGTGCACTGGGATTGCCGCGCCAGGCAGCGCAGGGTCAACTCCCGCCTCCGTGCCGCTCGTGTCGGCGCCGATCATGACGGCGCCCTTCTGTTCCACCAGCCACTTGGCCGCCTCGAGCGTGATGCCGGCCGAGTCGTGCTCGCGGATCTTGTCGTGATTGGCGCCGGTCTCACCCCAGTAGCGCAGTGTTCCCGTGCGGACCAGCACCACGTCGCCCGGTTCGACATCCACCTTTTGCGCGGCCAGCGCCGCCCGCAACTCTTTCGACCCGATCGCGAAGTTCGACGGCAGCGCCTCGGCTCCCTTCCACGCGGCCACGTCGATCATGACGGCGCGCGCGATGATCGGTGGGATCGTGTCCGCATCCGCCTTCCCGATGCCGAAGTCGGTCATGTGATCGCGCTCGCGGAACCCGTTGTACCAGTGGTCGTCGTTGCCCTTGGTGATGTGCCCGAGCCCATCGATCTGCGTACCGACATTGTCGGACATGAACAGCGCGCAACTATGAAACGCCACTCCCTTCGAATTTCCCGCGAATCCCTCAATGTCTTTGCCGCGCTTGACGCCCTCCGGGCTGCGGTAACTCATGATCTCGGTCGGCGAATGACCGGGCCATTTGTAGGACGTCCGGTCAACCCGCACACCCAGGTCGTACACGTTACCCTTCTTGATCTCCCCCAGCGCGCGGAGCCTGTGAGCGGGCGAATTGACCGCGTTCAAGGCGCCGATTTCATCCTGATTGCCGTACACCCAACCGTACCCTTTGCCTTGAACCCAGCCTTTCGGCGGCTGGCCGGCAAGCGGGCCACACAGACACAGCACGGAGGCGAGCACCACATAACGCTTACACATGCGTGTATTGTACAGGGAACCTCCGCGGCAAGCCGGCTGTGTAACAGGCGCGCATCGGATATTGGTTTTATGGGAAGATCGGCATCGGCAGGCGAAAACGCTTGCCCACCGGATCCGGGTGAAATACGCCGTTTCAATTGTGACCGTGCTGGCGGCGGTTTTCGTTCGCCGCCTGATGACGCCCTCGCTCGACGAGGTTTCTCCCTTCCTCATATTCACCCTGGCGGTGGTCTTCAGCGCCTGGTATGGGGGGCTCGGGCCTGGCCTGCTGGCAACCGCGCTCAGTGCCGCGGCGGTTTTGGCCGCCCAGCCTTCGGCGATCTCAGCCACGCTGGTCGCCCACACCATTTTGTTTCTGTCGACTGGCGTCGCCGTCGTCTGGTCCATCACAGGATCGCGCCGCACCTCGCAAATCCTCGAAAGGACGCATCGAAGAATCGGCGATATTCTCGATTCGATGCGCGACGGGTTCGTAGTATGCGATCGCGACTGGCGTATCCTGAACATTAACCGGCAGGCGGGGAAACTGACAGGGCGTGTTCGCGCGGAATTGCTCGGACTCACTCTTTGGGAGGCGTTCCAGCCGGTGACCGAGCCGGAGTTCGAATCCGAACTGCGCCGCTCCATGGAAGCGGGCCAACCTGCCCACTTCGAGCACCACGCCAAACGGATGGGCCGCTGGTTCGAAGTGGATGGCTATCCGTCCGAACAGGGTTTCTCGCTGTTCCTGCGCGATGTGACGCGGCGGCTCCTCTCGCTCCAGGCGCTCAAGGAAAGCGAGGAGCACTTGCACCTGGCGATCAGCGCCGCCTCAATGGGCGCCTGGAGCTACGACTTCGCAACGGGCCGGGTCACGTTCTCTCCCGAAATGGAAACGTTGATTGGGACAAAATCGGTCGAGGTCGAATCCGGGCTGGGAGCCTATCTTGCGCTCTTGCATCCCGAGGATCGCGCCGCGGCCGGCGAACGTTTCGAAACTGCGATACGCGAGAACGCGGAGTTCGAGGTCGAATACCGGCTCAATCAACCGTCCGCGCCCGCTCGCTGGATGCTGGGCCGGGGCCGGGGCGTTTCAGGACCCGATGGAACTCCGGTCCGGCTGTATGGTGTCACCGTCGACGTTACCGCCAGGAAGGAAGCCGAAGAAGCGCTCCGCCAAAGCGAGCGGTTGTTTCGCGAGCTTGCGAATACCGCGCCGGTATTGATCTGGACGGCCGGGCCGGACGGCGTCAGAAATTTCTTCAACCGTTCCTGGTTCGACTTTACAGGCCGCTCAGCCGAACAGGAGGAAGGCGGCGGGTGGCTGGACGGAGTGCACCCCGACGATGCGCGGCGCGCCGGCGATTCGTTCCGCCAGGCTCGCGAAGGCGGGCGCGAGGTTCAGATCGAGTATCGCCTGCAACGCGCCGGCGTTTATCGCAGCGTTCTAGACACCGCCGTCCCACGACGCTTGCCTGACGGCGGCTTGGCCGGCTATATCGGATGCGCCACCGACATCACCGCACGGAAGCGCTCCGAGGAGCAATCGCGCGAAACGCTGAAGATCGAGAGCCTCGGGCTCATGGCAGGCGGCCTCGCGCACGATTTTAACAATCTGTTGATCGGCATCATCGGCAACGCGAGCCTGGCATTACACTCGGTGACGCCCGGCAGCGAGACTGAAGAACTGCTTCGCGACGTGATCGCGTCCGGCGAACGCCTGGCAGAGTTGACGCGCCAGATGCTGGCTTACGCCGGTAAGGGGAGGTTCGTCGTCGGGCCGGTGGATCTGTCGCAGGTGGTCCGCGAGACAGCCGAGATGCTCGCTCATTCGATTCCCGAGTGGGTGCGTGTGGACCTTGACCTCGCGCCCGGCTTACCGCGAGTCATGGGCGACGCCCGCCAGTTGCAGCAGGTGGTGGCGAATCTGGTGACCAACGCTGTTGAAGCTGTCGGTTCCGGACAGAGCGGCTCGGTTACCGTCAGCACGAAGGTTGAGCAGATCGGCGAAGCGGCCGCCGATGAAAGGATCGCCGCGCAGAAGGTCGATTCAGGGACATACGTCTGCCTTCAGGTTGAGGACAACGGCTGCGGGATCGATGAGACCAATCTGCCGCGGATCTTCGATCCTTTCTTCACCACCAAGTTTACGGGGCGGGGGCTGGGGCTGTCGGCGGCGATGGGCGCGGTACGAGGCCACCACGGCGCAATCGAAGTACGCAGCACGCCCGGCGCGGGCAGCACGTTTCGCGTTCTCCTTCCAGTAGCCCGAGAATCTGAACTCGTCGAAACGCCGCAGGTCCACGCGCGCCCGCAGAAGGGCGTGCTCATCATTGATGACGAAGCCATCGTGCTCCGCACTGCGAGGTCGGCCCTTGAGCACTACGGCTATCGCGTCCTGGTTGCCGAAGACGGTCGCGACGGCATTCGCGTCTTTGAGGAGCGCAGCGGCGAGATTGACGCCGTGCTTCTCGATTTGACTATGCCGAACATGAACGGCGTCGAGGCGCTGGCGCACCTCCAGAGAATCCGCCCCGGTGTCCGAGTGGTGCTCTCGAGTGGCTTCGACGAGGCTGAGGCCGTGCAGCGCTTCACGGGCAAGGGCCTCGCCGGCTTCATTCAGAAACCGTATTCGGCACAGGCGCTCGCCCACAAGCTCAGTGGCCTGCTGGGTTAGTTAGGTCAAGCGACAACCGGGGACGTCACTGCGTGATCTCGAGCGCGTTCAGGATGTTTCCGTACGACACGATCTGGGGCCGAATTGCAATCTGCCCGTTCGTGACGTTCACCGTGAACTGGCGGTCCACCGCGATATTCTTCCCGCCCGCGGCGGCGTAGACATCGAAGTTCGACTGCACGATCTGGTTGTTGATCAGAATGTGGAACACGC
>JBOGMR010000607.1:0-4414 GCA_050746825.1 Bryobacteraceae bacterium
GCTGTTCCGCATCGACGATGCGCTCGACGCGATCAATCAGAAGCTGATCCGGCGGCACCCGCACGTGTTCGGCGATCAAACCGCGGCCACGGAGGGCGACGTCCGAAGAATCTGGCGCGAGGTCAAGGCGCAGGAAAAGGGCGGATCGAAAGAGAAGCTGCTCGACGGCGTGCCGCGCAGCTTGCCGGCGCTGGTCGAGGCGCAGCAGATCAGCACGCGCGCAGCGTCTGCAGGCTTTGATTGGGATAACCCGGAGCAGGTGCTCGCGAAGCTCAACGAGGAACTCGCTGAGCTGGAAGGGGCGCGGCAAGGGGGCGATCGCGAGCGCGTCGAGGACGAAATCGGCGACCTGCTGTTCGTCGTCGTCAACCTGGCGCGAAAACTGAAGATCGATGCGGAGCAGGCGCTGCGCAAAAGCAACGGCAAGTTCCGCCGCCGGTTCGGGTCCGTCGAAGAGGGCCTGGCCGCGCGAGGCAAGACACCGCAGGAATCCACAGTCGCGGAGATGGAGGAGCTTTGGCAGGAAGCGAAGGGGCGCGAACCGAAGGGCCACGAAGCGCGGGCGCCATTGAAATCGTCTCACTAACGAGCACGGAGCAGTTTCAGGACGCCGTAGACTTGCAGCGCGCGATCTGGGGTTTCGCTGACATCGAGCTGCTGCCGGTGCGGCTGTTCGTGGTGGCGACGAAAGTTGGCGGCCAGGCGCTTGGCGCGTACGAGGGCGACCGGATGATCGGCTTCTGCCTCGCGATCCCGGGCCTCAAGGCGGGCGGTAAGAGTTATCTGCACAGCCACATGATGGGGGTGCTGCCCGAGTACAACAACCGGGGCATCGGACGGATGCTGAAGCTGTACCAGCGCGAGGAGGCGCTGGCGCGCTCGATCGAGCTGATCGAGTGGACCTTCGATCCGCTCGAACTCAAGAACGCCTACTTCAATGTCGAGCGGCTGGGCGCGGTCATCCGCCGCTACGTCTTCAACCAGTACGGCACGACGACCAGCTTTCTGCACGGCGGCCTGCCCACGGACCGCTGCATCGCCGAGTGGTGGATCGAGTCGGACAGGGCGGATGCGGCGGTGAACGGCAGGCCTGGCAACCGGCCGGCCATCGAGGCGACGGTCGAAGTGCCGGCCGCGATTGCGAAGCTGCGGACGGAGGATCCGAAGCGCGCCAGAGAGATTCAAAAAGCGATGGGCGAGCGGTTTCAGAAGCTGTTCGCCATGGGTCTGGCCGTGATCGGATTCGACCGCTCGGAGGAGACCGGGACCTACCTGCTGGGATTCTTGAAATGAAAATTGAACGGATTGTGCTGCGCCAGATTCGAATGCCGTTGGTGCATTTTTTCGAGACCAGCTTCGGGCGGACCACCAGCCGCGACATCGTGCTGGTGGAGGCCATCGCGAATGGAGTGTCCGGTTGGGGAGAAGTCACGGCGGGCGAGAACCCGTTTTACAACGAGGAGTGGACCACATCGGCATGGGCGATTCTGCGGGATTACGCGGCGCCGCCGGTTCCCGGTAAGACGCTCGATAGCGCCGCCGCCGTGGCGCCGCTCACGGCGCACATTCGCGGGCACCTGATGGCGCGAGGTGGATTGGAAACGGCCGCGTGGGATCTTGAAGCGCGGCTGCGCGGAGAGCCGTTGTGGCAGGTGATCGGCGGCGGCGCCCGTCGCGAAATTCCGTGCGGCGTGTCGATCGGCATTCAGGACTCGGTCGAACAGTTGTTCGAGAAAATTGAGCGGGAGCTTGCGGCCGGCTACCAGCGCATCAAGATCAAAATCAAGCCCGGCTGGGACGTCGACGTGGTTCGACGGGTGCGCGAGCGATTCCCGGGAATTCGGCTGATGGCCGACGCGAACTCCGCCTACACCCTGGCCGACGCCGATCATCTGAAGAAGCTCGACGACTTTTACCTGATGATGATCGAGCAGCCGCTGGCGCACGACGACATCATCGATCACGCGACGCTGCAGTCGCGCCTCGACACGCCGCTGTGTCTCGACGAATGCATCCGCTCGGCGCGTCACGCCGAACAGGCGATCCAGATGCGCGCCTGCGGGATCATCAACATCAAGCTCGGCCGTGTGGGCGGATTCGCGGAAGCCAGGCGCGTACACGACATCGCGCAAGCGGCCGGTATTCCGGTGTGGTGCGGCGGAATGCTCGAGGCAGGGATTGGGCGCGCCCACAACGTCGCGCTCTCGAGCCTGCCCAACTTCACGCTGCCCGGCGATGTGTCGGCGAGCAAGCGCTATTGGGCGCGCGACATCATCACGCCTCCCGTCGAGACGACGCCGCACGGCACGATTACGGTGCGCGATGAGCCCGGCTTCGGTTACCAAATCGATCACGACTTTCTCCGCTCGGTCATGGTGCGGGAGGAGGCGATCGGCTGAATGGCCGGCGCGCATCCGCTTCTATACCTTCTGCTCTTTGCGATGGTGACGCTGTGGGCGTTGAACTTCGTCATCGTCAAAGTGGCTCTGCGGGAATTCCCGCCGCTGCTGCTGGCCGGGCTGCGGATTGCGCTCGCGGGCGTCTTCATCTCGCCGGCCTACTTCTGGCAGAGGTCGCGAACGCGGGAGACGTGGAGCCGCGAGGATTTGCCGGTGCTGCTGTTTCTCGGCATGTTCGGCGTGTCGCTGAACCAGCTCTTCTTCGTGTTGGGAATGAGCCGGACCAGCGTCGCGCATTCGTCCATCGTGATGGCGATGATGCCGCTGTGCGTGCTGCTGATGGCCGCGCTGATGCGTCAGGAGAGAATCACGCCCCGCAAGGCGACCGGCATGCTCGTGGCAATGTCGGGTGTCGCGCTGCTCAACCTGCTGCCGGGCGCGCAGCCGGCGGCAAAGCCAGGCGTGGGTGCGTCGCCGCTCGGCGATCTGTTCATTTTCCTGTCAGGCTTCGCGTTTGCGCTGTTTACCGTGGCGGGAAAGCAGATCAGCGGCCGGCACAGCTCCATCACCGTCAACACCTTCGCATATGTAGGCGGCGCGCTGGCGCTGGCGCCGATCACGTGGTGGCAGAGTCGCGGCTTCGAGTTCGGCGAGGTCACCTGGCGCGGGTGGGCGAGCCTCATTTACATGGCTCTGTTCCCGTCGGTCATCTGCTACCTTATCTTTTATTACGCGCTGCGGCATATTGCGGCGTCGCGTGTCTCGGCATTTTCCTATGTCCAGCCGGTGCTCGCGATGACGCTGGCAACGATCACGCTGGGGGAACGGATCACACGGCCGCTGGTCGCGGGCGCCGTAGTGATTTTCTCCGGCGTGTACCTTGCGGAGCGCGGCTGAATGGCGGCCTTTCTCAAGCTGCTGCGGGACAACCACAACTACCGCAACATGTGGATGGGGCAGGTGGTGAGCGAGGTTGGCGACCATTTCAACAACATCGCCGTGTTCAGCCTGGCGCTCGAGACCACGCGTTCGGGGCTGGTGGTGAGCGGCGTGATGCTGGCGCGGGCGATTCCAGCGGTGCTGGCCGGCCCCGTCGCCGGCGTCCTGCTGGACAGGCTTGACCGGCAGAGGGTCATGATTGCGAGCGACCTGATCCGCGCGGTCGTGGCGCTCGCGTTCATCCTGACGGTGGGCTGGCATGGTGCGGGATTGCTCTACCTGCTGAGCGGTCTGCTGATGTTCGCTTCGCCATTCTTTACCAGCGGGCGGTCGGCGATTCTGCCGAACATCACGACGCGCGAGCAACTCCACACGGCAAATTCGTTGACGCAAACCACCGGATGGGTGACGCTCACGATCGGCACGTTTTCGGCAGGCGCGAGTATCGCGAGCTTCGGGTTCAAAGCCGCGTTCGTCATCAATGCACTGTCGTTTCTATTCTCCGCGCTTTGCATTTCGCGGCTGCATCTGCCGCAGGGGTTTGTGCCGAAGAAAAAGCAGTCGCTGACCGAGGCTGATGTCGTGAGGCCGTGGCACGAGTACGCCGAGGGGCTGCGCTACATGCGCGCCACGCCGCTGATTCTGGGTATCGCGCTGCTCGGGGTGGGCTGGGCGAGCGGAGGCGGCGCCGCGCAGATTCTGTTCAGCCTGTTCGGCGAGCTGGTATTCAACCGCGGAGCGGCGGGCATCGCGATTATCTGGGGTTGCGCCGGCGTGGGGCTGATTGCCGGTGGAGTGCTGGGCAACTGGTTGGGGCGGCGGCTCACCTTCAACGGCTACAAGCGCGCCGTGACCCTGTGCTACATCGTTCACGGCGCGAGCTACGTGGTTTTCAGCCAGATGCAGCGCTTCAGCCTGGCGCTGCTGTTTATCGCGCTGTCGCGCGCGGCAGTGGCCGTGACATCAGTGCTGAATTTTTCGCAGCTTCTGCGGCACGTGACGGACGATTATCGCGGGCGCGTGTTCGCGACGATGGAGTCGATGGTGTGGTCGACGATGATGCTTTCGATGATGGG
>JBOGMR010000608.1:0-6862 GCA_050746825.1 Bryobacteraceae bacterium
CCCCAGACCAGCAGGATACCCGCCGCCTTCCAGAGCAATTCCTGAAGCGAACCGGCCACGGCCCGCACGCCGGCTTCGACTCCCTGGAACGGAAGCCGGAACAGCATCGGCGCATTGCCTTTCGCCACCATGTAAACCGCCAGACTGAATATAGGGAGCAGCACCAGCGCCTGGAAAAACTGCGGCAGGTTCTGGCGCGGAAGCTCCTTCAGACGTCGCAGGGGGCTGAGGCGGCTGAAGTCAGGGGCCATTTTCTTGGTGGAGACTCCCAATTTCGTGACGGCCATGTGGGCGCCCACTCCGGCCAGCATGAGGCCCGCGCCTGCACCGGCAAGGGGCAGAAAAACGCGCGACGCCGCCAGACGCAGGAAGCGTTGGCATTCGAGCACATTGACTTCACCGCGAAACGCACGATCGAGCATGTACTGCGTGAGGTGTTTCAAGCTTGCCAGCCACTCCCCACCGAAAGCGCCGAGCAGCGCAACGAAGGCCACGAACTGTACACCCGATGCGAAGTCCCGGCTGACCGCAAATTGTCCTTCGCGCCTGGCCTTTTGCAGGCGCTGCGGCGTCGGCTTCTCGGTGCGTTGACCTTTGTCCGGCATCAGCTTCCCGCTACCCGCATCAGCGCTCCGGCCGTTTGAGCGGCCAGGCTTTCATAGAGACGCGGAAACACGCCGAAGCCGCTGGCAAGCGCCAGCAGCGTCACCAGCATCTTGACCGGAAATGCGAGCGAGAGCAGTTGCAATTGCGCGCTTAACTTGCCCGTAACCGCGAAGGCGACATCGACCAGCAGCAGAAGCGCCACGATCGGCAGGGCGAGCCGGAGCGCGGTCGCGAACACCGCGGATCCGAGACTCAGCACCGCCGCGCGTCCCTCAGGTGAGAGGATAAAACCACCCGGCGGGAATACTTCAAAGCTGTGCGCCAAGGCGCGAAACACCTGCTGGTCCATTCCCGAGACCACGAACATCAACCACGCGCCCAGTTGCGCGAGGACCGAGAGGACGCCTGAGTCGGCCTGCGAGCTGGGATCGATCGTGGTGGCGTAACCGTATCCCGCTTGGACGCCGAGGATGTGCGCCGCCAGCGAGAAGCACTCGAGCAGCAGCGTCACCGCAACGCCGATCGTGATGCCGAGGAACGCTTCGGGGAGAATGGCGACAAGCAGGCTCAACACATTCGACGGCGCCTGCTTCGACGTAGGCCACATTGGCTGCAATGCGAACGTGAGAATGAACGTGAACAGAATGCGGGCGGCCGGAGGTGAATTCTTGATTTGAGGCAGCGGCACAAGGGTAAACACACCGCCCACGCGAGCTAGAGCCAGCAGAAATCCGAAAAGCGTCTCCTGGGAAAGCGTCATCGGGCAAAACGCGAGAAGTCGCTGAACAACTGGGTCGTATAGGTGAGCAGGCGGGTCACCATCCAAGGCAGAAAGATGATAATCCCCGCGAGAAATGCAATCAGCCGGGGCACAGTGCCGACGGCGGTGTCCTGAATCGACGTTACGATTTGCAAAAGGCTGATGGCAATGCCGGCTACCAGTCCCAGGAGAAGCAACGGCGCGCTGAGCCAGAACGTGGTCATCAGGGCCTGGCGGATGATTTCAACAGCCGTGTCCGAGGTCATTTCAGTAAAAACTCTTGATCAGTGAGCCGACCAGCAGGTTCCAGCCGTCCACCAGCACAAACAGGAGGATCTTGAACGGCGCCGAGACCATCACCGGCGGCAACTGCACCATGCCGATCGACAGGGTCACCGAAGCCACTACGATGTCGATGACCAGAAACGGCAGGAAGAGCACCGCGCCGATCTGGAATCCCGTCCTCAACTCGGAGAGCATGTAGGCGGGCGCGAGAATCTTCCAGTCGAGGTCGGCGGGGGTACGGGGCGTGGCAGAGCGCGTGATTTCGACCATCAGCCTGACGTCCTTTTCCCGGGCAAACCGCGTCAGGAAAGCCTTCAGGGGCTTTCCACCCTCGGCGATGGCTTCGGCCTGCGTCATTTTCCCTTGCTGCAGTGGTGTCCAAGCCTTTTCGTTGATTTCCGCCGTCACCGGAGAGAGAACAACCAGGGTAAGAAACAACGCGAGACCCAACAGCGCCTGATTCGAGGGCGTGGTCTGGGTGCCGAGCGCCTGGCGCAGGAAATGGAGCACAATCGTGATCCGAAGAAACGGCGTCACCGACATGAATGCAGCCGGCAGCAGCGTGAGGAGGGTCAGCAGGACGACGACTTGCATAGGCACGCCCGTCGAGCCCCCCTTGCCGTCGGCGAGCGAAACGCCGAGCAGCGAGACGGGCTCCGCTTTCGCGGCCGCCGCCCATACACTTACCGGCGCCAGGCAAAATGCCAGGAAAAGCGTTCTGATCCAGCGGCTCATTCCGCGCCCCGCTCGTTCCACTTCCCGCTTTCAATCACGGTGCAGCCGCCGGCGTGCGCCGCCAGGACGACCATCCGGTCGCAGATCCGGACCATGTGCAGCGTATGGCCGGGCCCGAGAGCACGCGACTCGATCAGTTCGAGCGAGCGTGGCCTTTTCGGCCCCATCCCGCGGAGCGTGAAGCTGGCTACCCCGCGCCGCCGCAGCCACCAAAGCGTCACAACCAGCAGCGCCAAGACCAGGATCACCGGATAAACAGCATCGTCCATTCGACTTACTCTTCCCCCCGGAAGTCCGTGACGCGGATTCCCATGGCTTCCTCGATGATCACGATCTCTCCGAAGCCGACGAGCGAACCCTCCACCAGGATGTCGATGTTCTCGCCGGCCGATCGGTCCATACCCATCACGGAACCGACTTCGAGAGACAGAAGTTGACCAATCGTCATGACCTTGCGGTCGAGCTCGACCTCAAGATCGATCGGGATATCCCCCAAATGGCCTATCTCTTCAACAGCAGTCACAGGCGGACCTCTTCATTTACATAGTTAGCGCTTGAGGTTAATCGTCTCTTGACTCATCTCATCTGCGGTGGTGATTACCCGCGAATTAGCCTGGTAACCGCGCTGGAGGACGATCAAGTTGGTGAACTCGCGAGCGATATCGATGTTCGAGCTCTCCAGGGCCCCTCCCACCACGTCGCCGCGACCGCCGGTATCGGCGAGGCCGATTGCCGGCAAGGCCGTGTCTGCGCCGATCTGCAACAGGTTGTTACCGATAGCCTGGAGCGATTCGGGATTGCGAATGGCCGCGAGCGCCAGTTGGGCGACCACACGCTGCTGCCCATTGGAGAACTGAGCCACGATGCGTCCTCCGTCCGCCATGCCGATGCGGGTGAGCTGCGATGCCCCGCCTCCGTCCTGAGCGTTGGCGGAAACTGCCGATGGATGAGAAAACTGAGTCATTCTGGGCGTCGTCGTAGACGAATAGAATTCCCACGTCAAGTCGAGATCGTCGGCGCCATTCGTGAGGCCGGTCACTTGAATGCCGGTTTGGTTTGCAGCGGGCGCGGTGAGCTTGCCCTGTCCATCAAAAGTGATGGGCGAGCTCGACGTGGCAATGGTCTCGGTCGCATTCGCTGAGCCCACGTCCGCGCCCGGAATCGTGATTTCGTAGTCCCATTCGTTCGCGTTGGCCGTCCGGGTGAAGGTGGCGGTCAGTACGTGGGATTTGCCCAGTGAATCGTAAACTTCGATCGGTGTGGTGAATTCATCGCCCGCCGCCGCCATGGCATTCAAGTTGAGATCGAACGAGAACTTGGTGGTTGCGATGGGCTTCTGGAGCGCGCCGACAGGCAGCGTGATATCCGTGATGGCGGTAGCGGTGTTTAGGGCGCCATTCGCTTCGGCCCAGCCCTGAATGCGCTCGCCTGTGGTGGTAACCAGGTATCCGTTGCCATCGACCTGGAAGTTGCCCGCACGGGTGTACACCGTGCCCTGATTTCCCTTGGCGACGAAGAACCCGTCCCCTTTGATTGCGGCATCCATCGCACCGGTACTCGATTGAATCGGGCCCTGCGTGAAGTAGCGGGCGAAGTGCGGCGGCGCGGTGCCGAATCCCTGCTCGTTCCCGATGGCGCCCGACTGGCTCACCAGGTCGCGGAACTGCACGCTGCTTCCCTTGAAACCGGTTGTGTTGAGGTTGGCCAGATTGTTGCCCACGGCGTCGATTCCGGCCGAATGGGCTGACAGCCCGGCTAATGCGGTTGAAAATGACGTTCTCATATTGATTTCTCCTGGTCGGTATTTGGTGTGCCTGAGGCCGAGCCGGACTCAGGGGGCGCGCCCCATGAGGCGAGCGCCATGCGAATCTCCTTCAATTCGTCCTTCATGGCGATGGTCTGTTCAAGCTGGCTGAATCCAGCCAACTGGGTTAAGAACTCGGTTCCATCCGCGGGATTCAACGGATCCTGATGTTGTAGCTGCGCCACCAGCAGGCGCATAAACGCGTCCTTGCTGACGGGCGCCGATTCCTGCGCTGGGGCGTTTGAGTTGCGCGCAGCATCCTTCGCGCCCGCGTCAAACGGGGTCTGCGACGATGCTGGATTCATGTTGACCATCGATTGCTCCTTTGTGCTCGTTCTAATAGCGCTTGCCGCGCGAGCTCTCTTCGAGCTCTTCTACCCAACGCGGCCGATCCTGCTTGCGGCCGCCATCGCGCGCATCCTGCCGCGACGAGCCCCCCTGCCGCTCCCACGGCTTTTGCGAGCCGTCCGGGCGATCCTGTTGCGAGGCCGAGTCGCCGGCGCTTGCATGGGTTTGCGCAGCCGTCAGCGGCGACGAGAGTGTCGCGCCTTCGGAAGGCCGCCAGATTTCGCTCTCGAAGCCCGCCTGTTCCAGCCGGGTCGAAAGCTGTTGAATGTGATAGCGAAGATCGTGCGACAGTGGCGCGTCATGCGTCCGCACGGCTACGTGAAGCTCGCCGGCCCGTTCCACAACCCGGAGAGTCACAGGCTCAGCCGTACCCACCGGCGACGGGCGTCCCGGCATCACTACCGATAGTTCACGCGCCGTCGTGGGCCGCGACGACGGCTTCAGCGTCATGTCCGCGTGTTCGGTCGCGGCGCGGACAACTTCCGGATTCAGCGGTTTGGGCATTCGGGCCGGGCCTCCCGAGCGTTCGTGGGACTGCTCGGGCCGAAGCCCAATGCGCGCCCCACCCCATTCTGCCGGCTCGACCCTGCTCGCTTCCGCCGTCAGGTCCCTTTTCGAACCCGTCTCCGGTTCGAGATCCCGCCTCTTGTTCGACGCCGTGTCGTCGCCGTTCGGCAGTTGGGCTTTCGGCCGATCGAGATTCGATGTGGCGGGCTCGGCCGAGTCAACCTCGACGTCCGGCGCGGGCTGCTCGGCGTGGGGCCGCTCGACCGGACGCGCGCCAAATTCGATCGGCTTGGATTCCACCGCGGCGGCTTCTCTCCTCAGTACGGGACGCGACGGCGTCTCTGGCCGGGCAACTTCAACCGGGAGACTGGCGGCAGTGATCGGCGGGACGGGCCGCACTTCCGCCGGTTTCGAGGACGTCGTTAGCGGGCGTTGTTCTGTCGACTTGGGCTCCCGCGATTGTACAGGCGGCTCGACTGCGGTGGGCAGGTTGCCGAGAGTAGACTCGGCGATTCTCGCGGCGAAGGCGAGCTCGGCGTCGTTATGATTCGGGTTCACCGCGCGCACGGTCTCGGGCATCGCCGGGGCGCCAGTTGAGGGATGCTGTGTGCCGGTCTTTCCGGGTCGATCGCTCGCCTCAGCGGGGGCGTGCGTCGATGGAGAAGCCGGCTTTGGCATTGTGGGCGCTTCAACCGGAACCGATACGGCGGGAAGGACGATCTTTTCAAGCGAAGCCGGCGCGAACGAAACTGGTTCTGCCGTCTCGCTCTCGCTCTCCAGTTCCGAACTCACCGCTTCCGTGATCGTCTGCGGGGTTGCGCTGACCGTCTTTTGCGGAACTCGAGTCGGGTTCCATTGCAACGTTGCAGCGGAGGGCGCGATGAGGGGCATCAGCGCCTGGCTCGGTGCGGACCACTGCGGGGCGGGTTGCACCGCGTCATTGAGAACTTCCGCGACAGCCGCCGGCTGTGCGAATTTTGCTGCTGAGTCTTGAACTTCGGGCGCCTCCGGAGGCAGCGTTTCCGGAGCTTGCTGCACAGCCGGGATCGCCATCCTCATTAAGCCACCCACTACGCTTTTTACGGAAAGTGTTTGGCGCGGCCGCGCGTCCAAGCCTTCCGGCAGCGCCTCGGTGTTGTTCTCGTCTCCCAACAACGAGAGCAACAGATTCAACAGGTCGGCGGCCGGGTCGCCGTCCGCCGGGGGCGCCGCCGGCATGGGCATCGCGCCCAGAACCGCGGCTTCCCCGGCAGGAGCGAACACCGGATAGGAGAGCAATGGACTCACGCGGATTGCTTGTGCACGCCTCGCGCCAACGCCTTTCCCGCGCTTTTCAAGCGGATAGCTTCATGCCGCGACGGAAAATTGCCACTTTGAAACACGCGACCGCCCGGAATTTGTCGCCTGTGTTCCGTTATTGCACGCGACGCATCGCTAACTCGATGTATTTGAGCCGCACGTCACTTGGCTACTCATTTGCAAAGTTTGGTGCGAGGTAACTCGTGGACCAGCTCACTCTCACAGCGGCCAGCGGCATGCGATCGCGGATCGAATCGCTCGAAATGCTGGCCAACAATCTCTCGAACGCCGCGACTTCCGGCTACAAGGCCGACCGCGAATTCTATGGTCTTTATATGTCGGCGAACGCGGCCAGTTCCGCCGGCGGAGAATCCGCCGCGTCTCGTATGCCCGAGGTCGAGCGAAACTGGATCGATTTCAGCCAGGGCCTGCTAAAGGAAACCAATAATCCACTGGACCTGGCGCTCGAAGGCAAAGGCTTTTTTGTGGCCGATTCGCCTACCGGCCCGCTTTACACC
>JBOGMR010000609.1:0-5708 GCA_050746825.1 Bryobacteraceae bacterium
ACCCATCGAGGAGCGCCAGATTGGGCCGGGTCGCGCTGCGAGCACGCTGATAAATCTTCTCGCGCTGCTCCACCGCGAGCGCCGCGAGGATTTCGTTCAGCGGCGAATTCGAAACCGTGAAGTAGGAGCGCGTGTCCTCGTAGAGAGCCTGTGCCGCGGGATCCTGGTCCACGATCCATCCGATGCGAAGTCCGCTCAAGCTGAGAGCCTTTGACGTGTCGCCCAGGATGATCGTGCCGGGTTGCGATGCGATGTGTGGTCCAGGCGCGCCGCCGTGGTAGATCGGATCGTAAACCGTGTCGACCACGAGGCGCGCGCCGCGCTCCTGAGCGAGTGCGTGCAGTGCACCGAGGTCGCTCGCCGACGCCACGGCGCCGGTCGGATTGTGAGGCGTGTTTACCAGGAGCAGGCGCGTGTTGCGGTCGACGAGCTTTGCGATTTCGCCCAGATCGAGCGCGAACCCGCGCTCCCGCTGCAAACGGTAAGACCGGATCTCGAGCCCAAAAGCTTCAGGCAGCGCCGCCGCCGGTGGAAACACGGGTGACGGAAGCACCACGTTCGCACCCGGCTCGGCCGCAAGGAAAAACAGGATGTGCAGCGCCTCGGCCGCGCCGGTTGTAATCTGCACGTGGTCAGGATCGGCCCCGTAAATCCGGGCCACGGCGCGGCGCAATCGCCCGGCCCCTCGCGCGTGCGAGTACAACACCTTGGTATTCAGCAGGTCCTCAAAGCCGGCCGGCGCACCCAGAGCCAGCAGCTCACGGAGCGTCCAATGTGGCCCCGTGCTCGATCCGAGGTCGAACTCGATCGGCGTCTCCCCGTTCAAATGCCGATTGAGCCAGCGGTCAAGTTCAAATGGCGGCAACCGCATAACGACCGGCTCAAAAGGCGATCGAGAATCCGAGCGACAGTTCCAATTGACGCAAGAGCCCGCCCGACTGTGGAGCGCCGGTGAACGTTTCCGTGAAAAACAGGTTGTACGGCTTTCCCGTAAGAATATCGCGCGCGTCGAGCCGCAGGAGGGCGTTCTTGCCCAGCAGGAGTTTCAAGCCGCCTCCGTAGTTGAAGCCATAATTCCGCGTGCTGCTCCCGCTAAACTCCGCGAAGTTCGGCGCGCCTGACTTGTGCACCTGGAAGCCCATGGCGAAGAATGGGCGCCAGCGCTCGCGCGACGGCATGAAGTACGCCAGGAAGTTGTAAGAGGCTTGCTGAATGAAGACCGCGTCCTCTTTCTGCACTCGTGGCGCGCTTCCTTCGCCGGCAATGGATCCTCGAAACGTCGCCTTCGTGCGCACGTACCCGATCTCGTGTCCATAGTAACCCTTGGTGTTCAGCGTTACGCGCAGCCCATAGGATTGCTTTCCGATCAATCGCGAATCCTCTCCCGCTGTATCGGATTGTTCCAGTGATCCGAGATTCGTTTTTTTGATGCGGGCGACTCCGCCCATCGGTCCTATCTCCCACGTCTGGGCGTTCAGCCCGCCGGGCGCGCCGGCCGAAATCATCACTCCACTGAGCACAATGAGCACACGATAAGCGTATCTAGTCATGGAAGCTAGCGGTAACCTCGCGATTCAACCATGATAGCGTGGGTGCCACCCCGTTATGATAGAGGGACCGTGGGTCGAATCCTGGCGCTGCTATGCTGGTGGGCCGGAGCCGCGCCTGTCTTTGACGACATCGCGGCCCGCGCCGGACTCACGTTCGTGCTCCGCAACGCCGCCACCCCGGAGAAGCATCAGATCGAGACCATGGTGGGTGGCGTCGCGGTACTCGATTACGACAGCGACGGCCGCCCGGACATTTTCTTCACGAACGGAGCGCGCCAGCCGGATCTCAAGAAAGTCGATGCGTCGTGGTGGAACCGCCTTTACCGCAATAAGGGCGACGGCACGTTCGAGGATGTGACCGCCAAGGCCGGAGTGAGCGGCGAGGGCTTTTCGATTGGCGCCGCGGCAGCCGATTTCGACAACGACGGCCGCACCGATCTGCTCGTCACCGGAGTCGACCGCAACATTCTCTACCGCAACCGCGGCGACGGCACGTTCGAAGACGTCACCAGGAAGGCCGGGATTCATGCCGAGCCGTGGTCGGTGGCGGCGGGCTGGTTCGACTTCGACGGCGACGGCTGGCTCGATTTGTTCGTCGCGAACTACGTCAAATGGGATCCCGCCAAAGAGCCCTTCTGCGGCGATCCAAAGGGCGCCTTCCGAACCTATTGCCATCCGAAATTCTACGAGGGACTGCCGAACACGCTCTATCGCAACAACGGCGACGGCACCTTCCGCGACGTCTCGGCCGAGTCCGGGATCGCGCGGCACACCGGTAAAGGCATGGGCGTCGCGTTCGCCGACTACGATGCCGACGGCGACCTCGACGTGTTCGTCGCTAACGACACCACGCCGAGCTTCCTGTTTCGCAATGAAGGCAACGGCCGCTTCACGGAAGTTGGCCTCACTGCGGGCATCGCGTTCAACGACGATGGGCGCGCGCTTTCGTCGATGGGCGTCGATTTCCGCGACGTCGACGGCGACGGGCGTCCGGACCTGTTTGTGACCGCTCTCGCCAACGAGACGTTCCCGTTTTACCGCAACCTCGGGCGCGGCCTCTTCGCCGACGTCACCTATCCAACGCGCGTGGGCGTGGCAACGCTGCCCCTGAGCGGGTGGGGCGCCGGCATTTACGATTTCGACAACGACGGCCGCAAGGACTTCTTCGCGGCCAACGGCGATGTCAACGACAACACCGAGGTGTTCTCGAGCGGGCGGTCGCGTCAGCCGAACTTGCTGCTCCTTCAGAATGCCGCCGGGAAATTCGAGACGGTGAGCGTCGGATCGCCGGCGATGCATCGCGGCGCGGCCTTCACAGACTTCGATGGCGACGGGCGCATCGACGTGGTGGTCACGCGCATCGGCGGCAAGCCGCTGCTCCTGCTCAATAAAACTGCCAACCCGCACCACTGGCTGGGACTGAAGCTGGTGGGCAAGCGGACGAATCGCGACGCGATCGGCGCGCGCGTCCAGGTGAAAACTGCGAATGGCACTCAGTGGAATCACCTGACCACTTCGGTCGGGTACGCCAGCTCGAGCGACCTGCGCGTCCACTTCGGACTAGGCGCGGCCGATCGGGCCGAGGTCGAAGTGACCTGGCCTGGCGGCAAGCTTCAGAAGCTCGGAGCCATTCGGCCGGACCGTTACGTGACCGTGGAGGAGCCGTGAGACGTCTCGCGATCGCAGCGCTCGGGTTGTGGTGCGCCGCTGTGATCGGGCAGGAAGCCTCGCCTACAGGTTTGATCCGCACCGGCCCGCCTGTCCCTGAGAAGCAGGGCCCTCTGCGGAAGGCGCTGCTGCTGTTGCGGCAGGACAAGACCGGGGAAGCGCGGGCCGAGCTGAGCCGGCTGCTCAAGTCGGGGGCTGACGACCCGGAAATCTACTTCCAGCTTGCGCGCTCACACCTGTCCGAGTTCTATCGGACTCAGGATCCGGCCCGGCGGCGAGTCTCGCTGAGCCTGGCAATGGAGGCGCTCGGCAGCACGCTGCGCAGGAATCCGGACCACATCAACGCGCTCAAAACGAAATCGGTAATTCACGCCCGCGCCGAGCTCCTCTACTACGATCCGAACCTGGCTTACGAGATGGCGGCGCGAGTAGCGAAGCTCGAGCCGCACGCCCACGAGTACCTGGTGGGGCTCTCCGAATGGCTCGGGGGCGAGGTTCGATTCACCGCGGAGAGTGAGCACAGGGTTCCGCACGATCCGCAGCTCGGGCTCGACCGGGCCATCGATCTCCTCGAAGAGGTCGTCGACGGCGCCATGCCGTTCAGCGCGCAGGAAGCGGCCGCGCTGTTCCAGATGGGCAAGGCCCTCTCACGCCGCGGCAACTTCGGGGCTGCCACTGATTACTTCCGTCAGGCTTTGAGCCGCGCGGGAAGCGCCGGCCAGCGCGTCGAAGCGTTGCAGGAGATGGGGACCAGTTACTATCGGCTGGGCGATTTCAACGAAGCGGCGCGGCACTTCTACGAAGCAACCCAGGTGATCAACAATTCGATCGGCCAGTGGCTGCTGCGGGTCGCACTCGATCAGATCAAAGGCCAGCCGCCCCCGCTGCCGGCGTCGGTGATGTTCCCGATGGCCGAGCCGGCAATCGATCCCGCCAATCCGCCGCTGCTGAAGTTCGAAAACATGGCGAAGGAGCTTGGCGTGAACCGCCTCGACGGCAACGGCACGTGCGCCTGGGCCGACTATGACGGGGACGGCAAACTCGACCTCGCCCTCGCCGGCAGCGGGACCTTCATGGCGCTCTACCGCAACGAGGGCGCGCGCTTTCGCGACGTGACGAGGGAGGCGGGTCTGGAGAAAGTGCCGTCCGGCTACAGCCTGAACTTCATCGATTACGACAACGACGGCCGTCCCGATCTCTACATTTCCATGAACGGATGGAACGGGCCGATGCGCAACCGGCTGTTTCACAATGCCGGCAACGGGCGCTTCGACGACGTATCGCGCGCCAGCGGCGCCGGCGATCCCGGTTCCGGCTTCGTCTCGGTCTGGGGCGATCTCGACAACGACGGCTTCCTCGACTTCGTCGTCGCCAACGGCGTGCTCAAAGACGGCTCGACGCCGCAGATCTACCGCAACAACGGCCCCGTTGGAGGCAATGTCACGTTCACGAACATGACGAAAGCCGCGGGTATCGACGAGCCTCCGCAATACGGCGCGATCGGCGCGGCTTTGGGCGATTACGATCGCGACGGCGATCTCGACATCCTGATCAATGGCCTCGGCAGCGCGCCCAACCGCCTCTACCGCAACGACGGCAAGTGGCGCTTCAAGGAAGTCTCGCGCGAGGCCGGTGTCGTTCAGCCGCCGCACAACGGCTTCGTCTGCTTCTTCGTCGATTACAACAACGACGGCTGGCCCGACATTCTGACCACGAGTCTTGCTCCGTGGCCGGCAGTTGTGGAAGGACTCAAGAAGGGCTTTAGCGTCGCGTCCCGCCAGGCCCTGCATCCGGACACCGTGCGCCTCTTCCGCAATAACGGCAGCGGCAAGTTCACCGACGTCACGCTCGAAGCCAGGCTGTTCTATCCGATGGGCGTGATGGGCGCGGGCGTCGCGGACGTGGACAACGACGGCTTCATCGATTTCTACTTCGGCACTGGCGACCCGCAGCTCACGCGCCTCGAGCCCAATCGCTTCTTCCGCAACAATGGCGACGGCACGTTTTCCGACCTCACGCGCTACGTCGGCTTCGAGCGGCCCGGGAACAAGGGCCACGGCGTGACGTTCATCGATGTCGATGAGGACGGCGACCTCGACATCTACGCGCAGCTCGGCGGCCACTATGCGGGCGACCATGCGGAGAATGCGTTCTACCGCAATTTGCTGGCGAGCCGCAATCACTGGCTGCAGATTGACCTGTTGGGGACCAGGAGCAACCGCTCAGCAGTAGGCGCAGCGATTGAAGCAAAGGTTGGCGGCCTCACGATGTTCCGCGAAGTGAAAGGCGGCGAAGGCTTCGGCGCAACGAATCCGGCTCGTGTGCACTTCGGGCTCGGCAAGCACGAGAAGCTGGACTCGCTCGAGATCTTCTGGCCGGGCGGCAAGCGGCAGAAGATCGAGGGTGTTTCTGCGAATCAGATTTTGAAGGTGAAAGAGTGAGAGGCGCCGCTCCCTCACGGCCGCGGCTCGGTAAGAGCTGAGCCACGAC
>JBOGMR010000610.1:0-4572 GCA_050746825.1 Bryobacteraceae bacterium
TGTGGCGCAGCAATTCTCGTATTCCATCGTTCGGTTGCCGTCAATTTGTGTGTTGGCTGTCTTGACAACGTCGATGACGCGATTTGCTGGTTCAAAAAGCAACTCGACGGTCGGCTCCCTATCGCCGCCGGGATTGACACGCTCCTGTGTTGGCAGACTGACAGGACCTTTCGTAGTTGCGATTCCTATCTCCGCGATGTTTATCCGGCGGTCAAACTCAGTGTCATCGCGCCAAACTCACTTGCGGGCTCGATGGTCGTGCAGGGCATGGCGTTGGCCATCAGGCTGCGTCAAGAGTGGCCCAAGATTCAGCTCAATGAAACTCATCCCAAGGTTTTTGGTTTGCACTCAGGAGTTGCAAATACAAATTCGGACCTCGGCAGATTCGTTGGCTGACACAAAGGCTCGGTTATAGAGGATGTCGCCGGCCAGCCAACGAGCACGAATGGGACGCGGTAATCTCGGCTTGGGCGACTTACCAAGGGATCACGAATCAGTGGACAAAAGATCTGACGCCCAGAAAGAGCGAGGCGCTGTTTCCGGCCGGTCGAGCGCACTATTATTGGCCATAGCCAAAACGTTACCGTGCGAAAGCACGATCACTGTTTGCGCCGGGATTTTTGGTATTCTTCGAGCTCTTTGAGGAGCGCGGGGTCGCGCGGGCGGCCGTAGAGGTCGCTGGATTTGTATTTGCGCTCGTCGAATTTTTTCTTGATCCACTCGTCGCGGGACTGGGTGGATTCGGCGGCGGCAATGGCGTCTTTCACCAGGTGCGGCGGGATGAAGAAGAGGCCGTCACCGTCGCCGAGGACGACGTCGCCGGGCATGACGGTTGCCTGGCCGATTCGGACCGGGACGTTGATGCCCGTCAGCATCACTTCACCGAGCGATGAAGGGTGCGTGCCGCGATAGTAGGCCGGCATGCCGGTTTCGCGAACCTTCGGAAGCCAGAACATGCCGCCGTCGACCACCATGCCGGTGCCCGTGGTCTTCCACACGTAGTAGGCGAGCTTATCGCCGACGAACGTGCCGCTCTCGGTCTTGCCGAAGAGGTCGACCACGATCACGTCGCCGGGTTGCAACATATCGATCGCAGTCTGGTTGCGCAGGCGCCCGGTTCCCTTCGCGTCGGCTTCTTTCTGCATCGCATTGTTGACGTCAGCGCGCACGGGCATGAACTGGACAGTGAACGCGCGACCGACGAGCCGCTTCTGCGGCTGCAGCACTTTCCAGTCGCCTTCGTACTGGTGCGGGAAGCCCTTGCCGCGCACGACGCCGTAGGCCTCTTCGATCACGAGATTCTCGACCTTTTCAAGGAGGTCGTCGGGAACTTTCGGGCGGCCGTCGGGAAATCGGTCGAACGGATTGTCGGCGGTGTAGGCGATCATCCGCTCGCGCGTGAACGAGAACACCTGCGCAGTGAGAACAGGCGTCAAAAGGGAAGCGGCTACAAGGAGGCACAGAATTGTTCTTGTCATGTTACCCTCGCCGATACTGATGCCGCGTGGCAGTCCACTTGGCCGTGAGGTACTCGCCCATGTCGAGATCGCCGGAGATGGTGTTGCCGCTCAGCTTTCCGCTGAAACGAAACGAGAGACTATCACCATAGCGCTCAGTCTGGACGCTCGAAAATGTGGCCGTGTCGCCGTTGACGTTGCCGGAAAGCTCGCGCGAGACAAAGTCGCCCTGGTGGGTTCCTTCAACGCGGGCGCCGTCCTGCGTGAGATGGAAAGTGTGCGTGGTCCTGCTGGCGGTGTATTCGATCTGCACGTCCCAGCGGCCGGAGAGATTGGCCGCGGGCGGCTGCGGCGGAGGGACCGTCTTTGCAGCGTGCTTCGTGGAGAGCACCTGGTGGATGCGAGCCGCGACGATCTTTTCGTCACCGGCCATCATCATGTAAGCGGTGATGGAGATGCCGGTTTCCGAGCCCGCGGAGGGCTGGCCACGACGTCCGCCGCCACCCCCTCCGCCGCCGCCAAGCGCGATGCGCGGCTCGGTGGTGTAGAGAATGTTCGAGACTTCCTGCCCGGTAATGTTGAGCTTGCTCGCGTCCCAACGGATGTTGAGCGACGGACTGCGATTGGAGCGGCCCTCGGGCTCGCGGATCGAAGTGGTCACGCCGTTAATTTTTGAAACCCGGCCGGCGATGTGATTGAGCCGCGAGATCCACTGCGTCCATTCGGCCTCGTGGTTGCGCTTGACCCACATTTCGATCGCCATCAGCATGCCGACCACTTCTTCGCGGCCGATTTTCATGGCGCGCGAGTAGCCGTGATGCGGCGCGCTGTGGACCCAGGCGGCCTTGACGAGATCCTTGCGGCCGAGCAGCACGCCGGCGCTTTGCGGGCCGCGGATGCACTTACCGCCGCTGTAGCCGACCAGCGTCGCGCCGCGCTGGAGATAGACGCTCGGGACGGTCAGGATTTCCGCCGCGGCGTCGACTAAGACGGGAATGTTCTTCTCGCGAGCGATGCGCGTGACTTCGTCGAAGGACGGCGGGCCGGTCTCGGAGCGCTGGTTGGCGAAGATGTAGATCATGGCGGTGCGCGGGCCGATGGCGGCTTCGAGCTGCTCGCGGTTGTCGACTTCGACGATCTTCACGCCGACGGCGCGGATCGCGGCATCGTAGACGTTGCGCGAGTGCGTGGGGATGATGACTTCGTCTTTCGGAAATCCGGCGAGGTTGGGGATGCGGACGTGAAGATCGGGATTTCCACCGGCGACGCAGGCGGCGGTGGCGTGCGAAAGCGCGGCCGCGCATCCGGCGCTCACCATGCCCCACTCGGCGCCGGTCAATTCGGCGAGGCGCTTGCCGGCGGCGTCCATCAGCTCGTCGATCTGAACGTGCTGCTGATTGGCCTGGTCTTTGGCGGCGCGGACTTCAGGGAGCTCAATGGAGCCGCCGATGATGGTGAGCGTGCCGCGGCAGTTGATGAGCGGGCGGACGCCGATGGATTCGTAGATTTTGGGGCCAAGCTGGAGTCCGGCTGCGGGTGGCGCGGCGGCAGCACTGAAGCGGAATCCGGGGAACAGAGAGCCGAGGCCGAGGAGGCCGCCGCGGCGGAAGAGGTCGCGGCGGTGGAAGTTTTTCAGGGATTCGAACATTGGGAACCTCTCGGGGACTTGGTGATTGGTTGCAAGCGCCGGGACGAGTCCCGGCGCGGCAGGCATGAGTGCCTGCGCCACGTTTTCATTTTTTGCCTTTCGTTGCGGGCTGGCGGCGGGCGCCTCCACCACCGCGCGCACCGCCGTCCCAACGCGGATCGCCTTGCGAGGTGTAGTCCGGCGGCAGCTTGTCCCAGCGCTCGCGCGTGAGGCCGTTCAGGTCGTAGACGACCTTGCCGTCGCGCAGCGTCATCTCGCACACCAGCTTCTGGTTCCCGTCGAGCCGCGCGCCGTGCATGTCGACAAAGCCGAATTTGCCCTTCTCGACGCGCAGCACCGCCACGTCGGCCGGCGCGCCCTGCGACAGGTGGCCGAGTTGCTCCTGCTTGATCTCCCTGGCCGGATTCCACGTGGATCGAACGATCACGTCATCGAGCGACATGCCCATCGCGAGAAACTTCGACATGACGTTGAGCATGTCTTTCATGCCGGCGTTCATGCTGCCGGTGTGCCAGTCCGTAGAGATGGAATCGGGAAGGAAGCCGGCTTTCATCAGCGGCGCCGCCACGCGCCACGTGAAGCTGCCGCCGCCGTGGCCGACGTCGAAGATGATGCCGCGCTTGCGGCCTTCGATCAACGCGGCGCTGGGGCCCTTGGTCGCAGAATCCTGCTCCGCGCGCAAGCCCGAGTACACGTGCGTGTAGATGTCGCCGGGACGGAAGTATTTGGTCACGAGCTCCATAATGGTCCGGCCGGTGCGGCCGGCGCTGCCGAAGTCGACCATCACGGGAATGCTCGCGATCTTGCCGGCCTCGACCGACCGCTCATAGGGCGCCCACTCGGGACCGGAAAAATGCGCACTCTTGATTCCCACGATGACGCCCTTGTACGACTGCGCCATGTCGGCCGTGGGCTTCACCTGCATGTCTTCGAGATTCTGCTCGAATTGCCCGCCGCGCATACCGTGACCGACGATGTTCAGAAACGAGAGCACGCGGGTCCTCTGGCGATCGATCACGAATTTTTTGAAATCGTTGAAGTTGCGCCAACCGGCGCTGCCGGCGTCAACCACAGTGGTCACGCCGTTGCGAAGCGTGAAGCCGTCGGGGTAGATGCTGTGATCGCCCGCGTACGAGCCTCCTTCGCCCGTGCCCGCAAAGACGTGCACGTGAATGTCGATAAGACCCGGTGTCACGTAGAGGCCGGCGGCGTCCACGGTCTTCAGGGCGCGCGCCGGTGCGATGTTCGGCGCGATCGAGGCGATGCGGCCGTCTTTGATTCCGACGTCGCGAACGGCGCTGAGGCTGTTCCTGCCGTCGATGACGTGCCCATTTTTGAGGAGAAGATCGAAATCCTGCTGAGCGTAGATGGCGCCGGCAAGTGTGAGCGCCAGCGAAATGTTCCTGAGTCGCATTTGGTTGTCCCGCCGACGATGACGATTCCGTAAACAGCGCAGCCAGCCGGCTG
>JBOGMR010000611.1:0-11631 GCA_050746825.1 Bryobacteraceae bacterium
CCGAAGCTGATGTGCATGACGCGGCTCAACGCGCTGCCGCTCGACAAGCCCGTGACCGTTGAGCCGATGCGAACGTTCCCGCACATCAAAGATCTGGTCACCGACGTCTCGTGGAATTTCGAGGTTAAGAAGCAGATCCGAAAATTCCAGCCTCGGCCGCCCGACGACGCCGACGGCTCGTGGAGAATGGGCCAGAAAGACGTCAACCGCGTCCAGGAATTCCGGAAGTGCATCGAATGTTTCCTCTGCCAGGATGTCTGCCACGTACTGCGGGAACACCGCAAGTTCGAAGAGTTCGCCGGGCCGCGCTACTTCGTGCACCTCGCCTATTTGGAAATGCATCCGCTCGACCAAGGCAACCGGGTGGCCGACGTCCGCCAAAAGCACGGCGTCGGCTACTGCAACATCACCACCTGTTGCCGCAAGGTCTGCCCGGAGGACATCACGATCACTGAGAACGCCATTATTCCGCTGAAGGAAAGCGTGGTCGACGAGTATTACGATCCGCTTCGCAAGTTGTTCAACATCATCACGGGAAAGGGATGAACTGAGCCGCACCGTGAGGGAGCGGTTTCTGCAGAAGGGAGGCAATGATGTTTGGTCTCAAGGCGCTATCTCCCGAGGCTGTGCCCGCGGCGGTGTCCAAGGCCGAGCGGTATCGTTTGCTGAACGAGCCCTGGCAAGCGGAGAGCATCTGCCAGGATGTGCTGAACGTCGATCCGGACAATCAGCACGCGCTGGTGATCCTGCTGCTCGCGCTGACCGATCAGTTTGACGACCATACTCACATCGAGGAGGCGAAACGGCTGATTCCGCGCCTCCGTGAGGAGTACGATCGCTCCTACTACTCGGGCATCATTTGCGAGCGCCGCGCCAAGACCGCGCTCACCCATCCGCACCATGGGTCCGAAGCGGTGGCGTACGCGTGGCTGCGCGACGCGATGCAATGGTATGAGAAGGCCGAAGCGGTACGCCCGCCTGCCAACGACGATGCACTACTCCGCTGGAACACCTGCGCGCGCCTGCTCATGCGCAATCCGCATCTGCAGCCGTCGGCCGAGCCGGACGCCGAGCCCATCATGTCGGAGTAAGACTCGCGCATTCCTGAAATCCACGGCTTCGCGGTCGCAACTCAAATCTTCATGACTTGCCGCATGAAGCGTACGCACCGCGGAACAGCCTGCGTCTCATCCTCCGTCCCTTCGTAAACGATCCCGAGAAAACCGTTGTAGTGAACGCCGCGCAGAATGTTGAGAACGCGATTGTAGTCGATGAACTTCTCGCGCCCGGTGGAAGCGTCGGGCGCATAGAACTTGACGCGCACAAACTGGGTGAGCGGCGCCACCTGCTCGAGCGAGCGGTAGTAATGGTCGTAGGTGGTCCCGGCAATCTTCGGTCCCCTGGGGCCCTCGCGGCCGGCGAAGTGCCCGGTATCGAGCAACAGGGTGAAGTTCGGGTGATTCACCGCCTTATGGAACGCGAGCATGTCGTCGCCCGTGGACGTGAGGCCGCTGTGGTTCTGCAGGGCGACCAGCATGCCGGCCTCGGCGCCCATTTCCGCGCTCTTGCGCAGAGCATCGACGCCGCGCTGGAACGCTTCTTTCGCCTTGTCTTCCGAAGGCGCCGATCCGACGAACACACGCAGTACAGGCGAGCCGAGAAACATGCCTACGTCAATCGCCTCGCGGGTCTTTTCGAGCTCCTTCGGAATTGCTTCGGCGGACCTGCCGAACTCGGTGCTCACGCCCAGGCAGGAAATCGACAGCCCCATATCGAGCGCACGCCGCCGAACCTCCTTCAGGTGAGGACGCGTCGTGTTCTTCAGGCTGCCGATGTGAATGTCGGCGCCATCCAGATCGAGGGCGCGGCAGGTGGAGAGGAAGCTGAAGATGTCCATCTTTCCCGCCCGGAATTGACCCTGGTAGCTCAAGGTGAGACAGCTCAGTCGCATCATGACAGAGAGACTATATCAACAGCGGAGCCGGCGTGGAAGGGCAGAAGTTCCCTCGCGCTTTGAATCATGGCAATCCGGCCGGCCGGTTATGACCGCTAAAAGCGCGAGAGTCGCGTGAGCCTGTGCGGTCGCGAGTTGCAGATGCTCGCGAAGCATAAGGAGCGCGACGGCTGGACGCCCTCGCGGTGCGCGTTGAGGTCGGCGCGGTGAGCGGCTGCCGCGGTCTTGCGATCTTGGAGATCGGGGATACCCTCCCACACAGCGCGCCAGAGATGCCCGGGCGTTTCGAGCGAGTGCATTTCAGTCCGACTGGGGCAGTCCGGTAAACTCGCTGAGGTAGGCCATGGTCTTGACGCCGGAGATATCGAAACGTTTGCGGCAGCGCAAATTCTTGCACGCGACTTTGTCGTCGAGCAGCACCATGTAGCTTTGCGCCTTCGCGAATTTGGCGCGATCGCGCTCGTCGGCCTGCGGCGGAAGCCGGTCCTTCTTTTGGCGGACCAGCCACTTCAGCTCGTACGATTCGGTGGTCCTACACCAGGGGCATTGGAGTCGTGCGGCCTTGTTGGCGTTCGATTCGCTGTAGTAGGCTCGTTCATCCACTGAGATCACCGGTTGGCCATTGGCACCCAGGGCATGCCGGCGGCGTTGCCTTTGTATTCGGCGCGCGGGCGGATCAGCCGATTGTTGTGGTATTGCTCGAGCACATGCGCGGTCCAGCCGGACATGCGGCTGACGGCGAACACGGGCGTGAACAGGTCGATCGGAATGCCGAGTGAGTAGTAGGCCGAGGCGGAATAGAAATCGACGTTGGCGTTGAGCTTCTTCTCGGTGTTGATCGTCTTTTCGACCGCTTGCGACATCGCGTAGAGCTCCTGGTGGCCGGTGCGCTTGCCGAGCTCTTCGGAAAGGACGCGCAGGTGCGTGGCGCGGGGGTCCTCGGTGCGGTAGACGCGGTGGCCGAAGCCCGGGATCTTGGCTTTGCGCGCGAGCATATCGTGGACGCGCTCGACGGCTTTGTCGGCGCGGCCGACCTCGAGCAGCATGCGGATTACATCTTCGTTGGCCCCGCCATGGAGCGGCCCTTTGAGCGCGCCGCTAGCGGATGTGACGGCGGAATGGATATCGGATAGAGTCGCCGCGGTGACGCGGGCGGCGAACGTCGAAGCGTTCAGCTCGTGGTCGGCGTGAAGGATGAGGGCCACATCGAACGCACGCTCCATCACATCGTCGGGGCGCTTGCCAGTGAGCGTGTAAAGGAAATTCGCGGCGAAACCGAGCTTCGGATCACCTTCGAGGATGGGCTGTTTGTTGCGAAGCCGGTCGAAGGACGTGACGATCGTGGGCGTCTGTGCCATCAGCTTGACGGCTTTTCGGGCGTTTGCTTCGGGGGAGTTGTCGCGCGCCAAAGGGTCGTACACACCCAGCATGGAGACTGCGGTGCGCAGCACGTCCATCGGCACGCCGTCGGGAACCTTGCCGAGAAAATCGGCCACCGGCGGCGGGATGGGACGATTCGCGACAAGGTCGGCGCGGATCTGATCGAGTTCTCCCGGCTTGGGAAGGCGGCCGTTCCACAACAGGTAGATGACTTCTTCGAATGTGGCGTGTTCGGCGAGTGTGTGGATGTTGTAGCCGCGATAGCTAAGGACACCCGCGTTGCCGTCGATGTAACAGATTTCAGACTCACCCGCAATGATGCCTTCGAGCCCCGCACCGGTTGTGCTCATCGTAGCTTGACCCTTCTTTTCTTGGAGACCGCCAGGAGATTACATTGTATGAGGGCGCGGCAGCGAGGCGCAAGTAATCCAATGCAGGCCGCCTCCGGCGCCCGGTTCGGCAGTAACGCGGCCTTTACCGCGTAAGTACTCGAGATGCGCGAGGACCTCGAAGACGGCCAGGCGGTGGTGAAAGGGCGCCAGGCCGCGTGCCCAGAGTATGGAGACAGCCTGATGTGCGGTTTGGGCGCCGGCCGCCAGAGCGGCCTCGATTTCGGCGCAACGCTCTTCATGGTGGCGAGTGGTTTCGCCGATCCACTCGCGATGGTTGCGAAACGGAGCGCCGTGCGAAGGCAGGACCAGATCGATGTCGAGGCGCGCGAGGTGTTGAAGCGAGATCAGGAATTCGCCGAGGGCATCGTGGCCGGGCTGCCAGCCGATGTTGGGTGTGGTGTCTTCGATCATCTGGTCGCCGGCAAACAGCATGCGGTGTGTTGGATTGTAAAGGCAGATGTGGCCCGGTGAATGGCCGCGCGTCCAGAGGATTTCGAGGGGGCCGATGGCGGAATCGAGCACTTCCCCGCCGATGAGGGCGATCGAGGGATTCAGGCGGCGGAAGGTTTTGCGAAGGCCGGCGAAGGTTTCATCAATCCTGGCGATCAGGTCTTCTGGAACGCCGCCGCTGCGGAGGATCTGTTGCTGTTCGGCGCGGAAGCCATCGGTGGCGGCGGCGCGAGCAAGCAGCGCGGCATCGTCGCGATGCATGAGGAGCTGCGCTCCGGTGCGCTCGACGAGGATATGCGCGAAACCGCAGTGATCCGGGTGTGCGTGAGTGATGGCGATCTGCCGGATCTGGCGCTCCTCGACGCGGAGGCTCTGTAGGGCGTTCTCCAGAGCGGCGCCGCAGGCGGGTGTGTCCATTCCGCAGTCGAGCAAGAGGTACCCGTCGCTGAGGCGGATCAGGTAGACGTTGATTACGCCCAGGGAGAACGGCAATGGCAGTTCGATCACGTGGACGCCGGAGATGATTTCGCGGAAGGCCCCCATACTACAACTTCAGTATCCCCTTCCGGGAGTGCTGGCAGCGGAATCGCAGGGTTCATCTGGTTCCGTAGGCGAGGGCATCGCGGTCGCCTGCAGGAGCCGAGACGAGTGTCACCGCCACGGCGCAATGGGCCGGCCCACGATGTGCTAGCCTGAGGCCGAAGGAGCCAAGTGTGCCGAAATATGTGATCGAACGCGAATTGCCGGGCGCCGGGAATCTGCCTGACGCCGACGTTGCCGCCATCGCTCAGAAGTCGTGTAATGTATTGCGAGAAATGGGGCCGCAGATTCAGTGGCTCGAGAGTTACGTGACCGGTGACAAGATTTACTGCGTTTACATCGCTCCGAACGAGCAGGCGGTGCGGGAGCATGCCGAGCGCGGCGGATTTCCGGCCAACCGGATTTCTGAAGTGAAAAGGATCATCGATCCGGCCAGCGCGGAGCGTGGCGCCGCGGCTGGTAGATAGAACAGTCGAGGAGGCAAGCATGTACGACGCGGAACAAATGAAATTCATCGCAACTTTTCTGATCGGCGCGATTGAAGGCGAGATTCCCATTACCAAGAAGATGCTGGCAGCCGTGCCGGAAAGCCAGGCTGGATTCAAGCTGGGTGACAAAGGTCGAACGGCGAAGGACCTCATGTGGCACATCGTCGAATCGGATATCTGGTTCTGTGACGGGATTGCGGCCGGGGAGTTCTCAATGCCGGAGTCGGCCGCGCCCGCCCCGAATACGGCCGCTGAAATCGTCGCCTACTACGAGAAGAATTTCCCGGCGGCGCTTGGCAAGGTGAAGGCGCTGAGCGGAGAGCAACTCGCCAAGCCCATCAATTTCTTCAATGCGTTCAATATGCCGGCGGGGATGTATCTGAACTTTCTGTCGGCGCACAGCATTCATCACCGGGGACAACTGAGCACGTATGTGCGGGCGATGAATGCGCGCGTGCCGAGCATTTACGGCGGGAGTGCGGACGAGCCGTTCGAGGCGCCGGCAACGGCGAAGGCGTAGATCAGGAAACGCGGGTGGGGCAGGCATTGAGCCCGCCCCGCTCATTTCCGTTGAACGGGGATTTCTTTCGGGCCCCCATCAAGGCCGTCGATGATGACGGTGTTGCGAGCCGGTTTCGGCGGAGGCAGCGGCTCCGCGCCAGGGGCCGGCAATCCCGGCATGCTCATCCCAATCATGGCGTTGCTGAGCAGCGAGCGCATTTGCGCGCTCATGGTGCTCGACGCTTTGGCCAGTTCCTGATTCAGAGTCGTCTGATCGACTGCGTAACGAATCCGAAGCCCTGACGGAAGACGCTCAACTTGCGAGCTGCGGGACCACTGTTCCCAATCGCTCTGGGACTTGGCCGACTTCCTCATCTGCGCTTCCATTTGCCGGTACAGCGTGAACAGTTGGGCTGCTCCCTCATTGGTCGCCGCATTCAGCGTCAAATCCAATTGGAGTCCGCTTCGCAGGCCGAGGCCGACGGAAAAGTTGCGGATTCGGGGCAACGGCGCGGCGCCTGCTCCCATCGCCCTGGTGACGTTTGGAATGACTTCGCCCGTCGACGCGATCCAAACGTCGCTCTGCGCAGAGAGCGTGCGCGCCAGCTCGAAAAGCGGATTGGCGGCTCCGGCGGCCGGGTCGCTCATGCGTCGCGTCGCCGTGATCAAAGACGGCTCGTCTCCGAGCAAGACACCGCCCGTATCAAGGAATCGAACGCCTGAGCCACCCTTGGTAAACGACGCCCGCAAGCGCGGGTCCTGAAGCCGTCCCGTCAGGTAGACCAGCGCTTCAGGCTTGCCGCCGCCGCTTGATTGCACCGAAATCGCGATCCTGTCGACGTCACTCAACATGGATCGCACGCTCTCGATCTCCTCGGTCTTGATCCCTTGCTTTTGCGTTCCCATGATGATCGCCTGGATCACCGGCGATTCGAGCACCGCCTTGACGTTAATTCCCATCAGGATCTGCGCCTCCGGGTGGGCGAATTGCCAGTCGCTCTCGCCCAGGACGATCATCTGCGGCGATGTGCTCGCGCTCGGTTGTGAAGACATCCCCGCCGGTAGCGGCCGAGGGCTCACGGAGCGGGGTGGAGTCGGTGGCGGTGTGCGGCGCTGCGGCAGAGGCCGGGACTGGCGCTGGGCCGCACCTGTCAACGCGAAGCACAGTAGCAAAGCAAATCCTGTAAAAATCAGGCGCACGATTTTGGTCCTTAATTGCTTATTGTGGGGCTCGGCCAGTGCGGAGGGAAGTAGGGAAAGACCTTAGCGGGACAAGTCCGTTTCGCGGTTCTGAGGGGGCCTGGGGCCGCCGCGGTCCACGGGCGGCCCACAATTCGCTACGAAGGGCCGGCGCCGGCCTTGTGGATGCGAACGCCCACCGGGGCTTGCTTGGGAAGCTTCAGCATCACGATGCCGCCTGGATCGGTCGCTATTTCGTACATCTCTTCGTCGTCGTCTTCAATGTCGTAGGCTTGCCTCGGCTCCAGGCCCACTACGAAAAGTTCTTCCTCGTCCTGTAACGTGATCTTGAATTTACGCGCGTACTCGCCGAATACGACAATGGCCTCCGGCAGGGCGAGCGGCGCAGTCGAAAGCTGAGGGCGGATGAGCGTCGGGCGGCCGTCGTGAAACCATTGCACTTCGCCGTCCGAGTAGGCGAGCCAGGTGGCGGTGTCCTCCCAACTGGAGCGGGCAAACAGGCGGCCGAACATGTCGTCGTGAAAGACCAGCGGGACGTGGTAGTAGCTGAGTCCGGGCTGATACGGATTGGCCCACAGGAACTCATAAACGACGCCATACGTCCCGCGCAGCAGGAAGCGGTCGTGCATCAGCCAGCCTTGCAGCACCTGGCTGCCTGGCTCGTTGAGATCGTAGGAGACCATGCACAGCTCGGCGATCCGCGACATGGCGGCGCGCTGCAGGTCGGGTTCGCCGGCGCCTTTGGCGACAGGGATCCGGTAGTCGCCCTCGGGCGCGTCGTAAACGGCCGGGTAGTAACTCAGCAGATGGAAAACCGGCAGTCCTTTGAAGAACCCGGGGATCGGATCGCGAAGATCGATGTTGGTGTTGTCACGGATCGCGTGAAGGAGCTCGAACAGGGGATAGGAATGATCGCGCGAAATCACGTTGCGGCCGCTCTTGATCGCTGGGACGATCTGGCCGCGCCACCACTTCTTCACGGTCGCCTCGATTGCGGGAACCGCCGCAGGCGAATGACCCGCGAGCGCGATCGCGGCGAGAGTTCGGGATCGCATGGCGGGCACATCGGCAGCAGGCGCGGCGAGTCCTTTTTCCAGTTTGGCGACGAGCGCCTTGCTGTCCGCCGCGGAGAGCAGCGGCTGGCACCAATCGAAAACCAGGGCGATCTGATGTAGGTCGGTGGCGCCGGCAGCCCAGCGCACGGCGCGCTTACCGGCCTCCGCGTCATCCGTTACCCGATAAAAGAGTGCGTCGGCCAGCCCCGGTTCCGGCATCGGTACCTTGCCCAGAATGAAGGTCTCGATGAGCTGCCAGCGCTGCGAACGCCGCTCCCTTTCGCGACGCACCAGCCGCAGACGCTGCGGCCGCAAAAAGAGGCGTGGATGCTCGTTGTAGATTTCGAAGACTTCGTCGGTGAGACTCTCGGTCTGGGCTTGCGTGGCCGGCGTTTGGGAAAGCGCTACCGGCAAAGCCGCGGAGAAGATGAGGAGGAAGAGAGGAACACCTGCCCGTGAATTGACCCGCATTCAACTTGATTGTGTCATATGGACACATCAGTCGCACAGTCACGCTACAAAGTTCGGAACAAACGTATCGAACGCCACAACAGAATCAGCGGGTTAGGTCAGTTGACTCGATGGTCATGAGACTGCTATTCCTAATCCGAATCGGTAGAAGTACTTTGAACCTGCCCTCTGAGTGCAACAGACGGCGGACGTAAGTGGTGAGTGAAGACAGCGTGCTTGCGGGAGCCGATGTTTCTAAGATTGTGATGCTCACTGATCCGCTTGTGGTTGCACCAGAGGGGTTTTTTTGGACTCATTTTTTCATTGCCGGTTGTGATCTCCCCGCAGGTCCTGGTTTCGGTTGGGGTCTGGCGCTCGTGGTATGAAACAGGACGCGGACTTGGCCACGGGTCGACGTAACAGGTAAGCTGTCAGACCGGTCGACGCCGGATCTGAGCCCTGTCTTTAGGGCGAACCGCATCGAGCAGTAATGGTCCTCGCAAGTCTAGAGGGCCGGTCGATGCGGTTTTTCTTTTTGGGAAGCCAATCTACCGGGTCAACTTTCCCAGACGAGTGAGCAGGACGCGCACGCGCAGCGACGGGTCCTCGAGATCGAGCATCTTCGGATCGAGCCCGTGATCGTCGAATGCGTCCTGGAGAGTCTCATACAGATCGAGGCAGGCGATGGCGCGCTTCTCGCAGTCGTGACTCTCGCAACGGCAGTATGCGGCGGTCGTAGCGGCGAGAAGCTCGGCGGTACGCCGGAAGCGCGCGGCATCCTTTCGCTCGTCGAAGATGTCGAGCAGAGTCTCAATCGCGTCGATCCGCGGCTGGGCGATTGGCATCGATGAGACCCTGTTCAGCGCCTCGAGGATCGCCTGTGAGCGCTGGCTCGCGCTGGCCTTTTCCCGGCGGTACAGTTGGAGCAGACTCGCGACCTGCGCCTCCGGCTCGTCCAGCTTACGGGCCTCCTCCATCGCTTCATCGAACGGCAAGTCGGAGAAATCTTCGCCGAAATGCGCGCGCTGTTTTCGGTCGTCCTTAAAGCGGACACCCTGGCTCTGCTCCACCTTGACTCCTGCCGCGGCTTCCTCGATGGCATCCTTCCACCGGCGGAAGCGATCCTTGTGCTGGTCGTAGAGCGCCGGCATCTGGCTGGCAAGGAAGGCGCCGACTTGCCAGATCAGGGTCTCGCGCGTACTGCGGGTCGCCAGACGGCGCCCGGCGACGCGCACGTCGAGGAGCACCTCGTATTCGCTGGACGAGTTGAAATCGCCGCGGTCGATCATCGCGAGAATCTTGTCCAGCGCGGCCGCCGCGAGGGGATAATCGACCCGCGACATTTCCCTGGCGCATCGAAGCAGGAAAAAGACCTGCCTCTCGGCGGAGTCGTCGAAGGCGGCGACCATGCGCGCGAACAGCGACTGGGCCTGCGATGGATCCTCCTCGATAAGGCGCTTCAGAATCCGCTCGGCTGATTCCATCAGGACGGCGCCCGAAGCTGCACCCTCGTTGAGCAGCCTGAGCGCGCGAGCCGGATCGCGCTGCGCCCAGTAGCGCACCAGCTTGTCGAACGCGGCCGAGCGATAGTCCTCGAGAGTGCCGCTGGTGGCGCGCGACGGTATGGTATGCGCGATACGCTCGGCTTCTTCGGGATCATCCACCACGAGCGCTTCGGCCAGCGCCACGCCCAACACGCCTTGCGCCTCAGGGTCGCGGACCGAATGGTATCGCGTGACCGTCTCGGAGACGAGCCTGGCGGCTTTTTCACGCTGCTTCGAATCGAGCAACGTCGCGAGCCGGAGGCGGGTGTCCACCGAGTACACCAGGGGTTCGGATGCCGCCATCCGTTCGATTTCGGCGACAAGGTCGGGGGGTTGACAGGGGGCGGAGGAAGCGAGTGCGAAGGTGAGGGTGAGCAGCCGCATGCCACTTGGACGCGTCATACTTTCCGTTCGTTGCGTGGGCACGTCTCCTGCCCTTCTCCGGCCTGCACCCACGCTAACCTAATGCTCGTGGCATTCGGGAAATTTCGGCAGGACGGTATTGCCGCGGTAGCCGAGCTCGTCGACGAGGCCGATGCGCGAGGTGTAGTAGCCGTCGGCGGTCATGTTCTTGAGAACCCGGAAGAATTGCGCCTCGGGGGTGAGCTTGGCCTCCTTCGCATCGACGGCGTCGCTGAGCGGTTGAAGCAGGGCGATCTGCTGATCCTCGGTCAGCTTAAGGAACGGCAGCTTGAAGCGTGTCGCCGATTCGCTCTCGAGCCACGCCAAACCTTCCTGGAAGCGTCTCTGGTGCTCCCGGTTCGCGGTGACCACATCGTCGATGTATTGCGGCACGCCTGCCGCGGCGGCGCCGGGCGTGCCGGTGGGCGGAATGATGAGGTCGGTAAGGCGGGTGAGGATATCCCACTGACCACCGCTGAAAAACCTCGGCGACCGCGGCACCGGCGTCTCAGCATTCGCCGGTGGGTGCGCGTGCTGGCCGTACAGTTCGTCCGCCGCAAATGGAAACGCGCAAGTCGTTCCGATGGCTCCGATGATTTTGAGCGATTCTCTCCGGTCCGCCATTACATCTCCCTTTTTCGCAGCCTGGAGGCGATGTGATCGGCCGCGCGCGCGGCCAGCGCCATGATAGTGTGTGTCGGATTCTTTTCCGACGCCGACGGAAATACGCTGCCGTCGACCACGTACAGGTTGGGTACGTCGTGCGTGCGGCAATTCGCGTCCACAACTGAGGCGCGGGGGTCCGAACCCATTCTGCATCCGCCAAGCTCGTGATTGGTTCGCGGCTCGTCGGATATCGATTGAATCTCGGCGCCCGCCGACTCCAGGATCTCAACCGACCATTTCTGCATCTCGGCGAAGATCTTGCGATCGTTGTCACCCCAGGCGACATGCCGCCGCGCCATCGGCAGGCCGTGTACGTCCAGTTTGCTGTAATCCAGATCGATGAAGCTGCGCGGATTCGGCAGCATCTCACCATACGGCGAAAAATTCAGAAACGCCGGATAGCGCTCCTTGACCGACTGCTTGTACGCCTTCCCGAATCCGGGCATCGCGCGCGCCCAGCCCACTGAGCGGCGATTCTGATAGTTGAACTGGATGCCGAAGCTGCGGGCGAAATCGCGCTTGCGTGCGTGCATGAACGACGGGACATACGCGTGGTCGAGAAACCCTTCGTCGTTCATGGCCGGCTTGCCGATCAGGCCGGTGAGAAAG
>JBOGMR010000612.1:0-3792 GCA_050746825.1 Bryobacteraceae bacterium
CGTCACCAGGATACGTCGAAGGCCAAGTACTTGGGACTTATCACTTTATAACACAGTAGTACTAGTGAGTTGGACAAGCGAAACCGCCTGCTCCACCGAGCTGCCACGACTCGTCGAAGAGGCCGGCGCAGACGGGTTCGGTTGCGGTAGTGCCGACTTTCAGAATCGCGAAGTCGCCGAGGCGCGGAGTGAGGTAGTCGCCCATCGGGTAATCGCGGTCCTCGACCGTGAGGCCGCTGTTGAGGACCACGTAGAGCGCAGGGTTCGCGGGATTGGGGTAAATCATCGCGGGCAGGTGATCGGCCGCGGCGAAGGTGCGGTTGCCGAATGCAATGTTTTCGCGGGTCCACTGCAGCGGGAGCTTGTTGTGCAGGCGCGCGATGAGGCGGTTGCTGCCGGGATCGCCGAACAGGACGACGTGGTAGTTCTTCAGATCCGCGCCGGTGACTTCGGCGTCGTCCTTGACGCGCACATGGCCGCGGAAATATTTGGCGTGGATGCGGTCGAAGTGCTCGAGACGTTGTAGCGCCTGTTGATTCGCAGCCGCGTTCCACGGAGTGCCGGTCGGCCGCACGCAGAGAAACGGATCGAGGAAGGCGTCGTCAATGGGGCCCTGGAGCGCGTGCTTCTTGCGGAGCGCGCTGCCGTTGCGAAGACCGGCCTGGCGCCACGACGCGCCGGATTTTTCGAGCGCGATCTCGGGTGCGGATTTGACGCGGACGGTTTGGCCGTCGATGGATATGTCGGCGGCGCGATCGGCTTCGCGCAGTATCAGGCGTGCCAGGTTCTTCGTCGCGATGTCGTAGCGGCGGCGATCGTCGGAACGGCGCGCGTCGATCTCCGAGCGCTCGTAGTGTTTTTCGAGACCGTCGAGCGTGACCCAATACGAGCGGTTGTATCGCGTCGTGTACGTGACGAAGCGAATCCGCTCAGGGGATCGTTGCCCGCGCTCGGCCTGCTCGCGCAGGAAAGCGTCCATGCGCTTGCGGCTGTCGGGGTGAACGCGGTGAGGCGTCTGCGGTCCCACGAGGAAGATCGCGGGGATTTCCTTGGCGGCAAGCGCGAAAGGCTCTCCGTCGATGTGAAGGCCCTCCTTGACTAACTGCTCCCTCACCATGACTGAGGCGCGCAATTGCCGATCGAGCTCGCCGCCGTAGCCGGCGACGGGCAGGTTGTGGAGATTCAGCGACCACTCGAAGAGGTTGTCGAAGATGCGCAGCATGGCCTGCTGGTGGGCCGGCAGGTTGGCCTCATCCAGGCGTCGCGAGCGCGTGCTGCCCGCACCGGCCTCGAGAGCCACCCATCGATCGGGATAGTGCAGGCCGATGAACCAGGCGCCGTGACCGCCCATCGAGAAACCTTTGAGCACGATGCGCGCGGGATCGATCTTGTAGCGCTTCTGGACGGCCTGGATCGCTTCGAAGACGTCCGCTTCGCCGGCCCAGTGGTAGGCGTTGTTCATGCGGCCGAAGACGTCGAGCTGAATCTGGGCGGAGTCAGTCGGCTGCGCGTTCTTCGAGTCGGCCCAGGCAGTGAGGAAGTTGACTTCGTTCTGGCGGCCCTGGCGTCCGTGAAGATTGACATCGAGGCGGATGGGGCGCGAAGGCTCGTTGGATGCGGGCACGTAGAGACCGTAAGGTTGCACCGAGCCGTCGATGCCGGAGCGGTAGCCGCGCATGGTGCGGCGGCCCGTTTCGGCGACCCAGGGCGACTTGCCCGCGCGGAGCTGCTGCGCGCGCTCGATGCCGCGGTCCAGTGCGGTGAGGGTTTGGGCGAGGTGATCTTTGGTGTAGAACTCTTCGGGGAATTTCAGGATCCAGCGCGCGGCTTTCTCGTAGATTTCGACGTCGGCAAGGAGCGTGTCGTCGGACCTGGCGGCGCGGAGTGCGCGGACGGAGGCGGCGAGCTCGTCGGCTTTGGTGGTGATCTGGCGGATTTCGCCGGCGGTGGGTGCGTAGGGTGGCGCGGGCTGTTGAGCGAAGGTGGGGACAGTGAGGAGGAGCGCGAGGACCGCCAGGCGCCGGGACGAGTCCCGGCGCGGCAGGCACGAGTGCCTGCGCCACGGTGCTGGAACGAGCATCAGAGTTCCTTGATGAAGATGTTGCGGAACTGCATCAGGCTGGGCGGACCGAGATACTTGCCGTCCTGGACGCGGCCGTGGTGCTGGAGTCCGATGGGACCCTCGGCCGGCAAACCGGGTAAATGCGCGTTGTCAACCACCTTGACGCCGTTGAGCACGACGGTCGCGCGCTCACCCCGCACGGTGATCTCGAACGTGTTCCACTCGCCGATGTTTTTGTCGGCGTTGAATTTCGGGGTGACGCCCGCGCGGACTTCGGGCGGCATCTTCTTGTCGGTGCGATAGCCGTAGAATTCGCCGGAACCGACGGGCCAGCACCAGATGTTGACCTGCGCCCGGCCTGTCCCGCGAAGCAGGATGCCGGAGTCGGAATCGGGGACATCGATGGTGATGACTTTGCCGTTCTCGTCGACCTTGTCGTTGCCGTCGGGCATCACGATGCGTGCATTCTTGTTGCGGTAGGGAGTGGCTTTGATGCGCCAGTCGACGCGGATGACGAAGTCCCGGTACGTCTTCTCGCTCCAGAGGTTTTTGTCTTTGGGCGCTTCGCTGGCGGCGTCGTAGTCGATGACGCCGTTGACGATCTTCCAGTGGCCGCCATCGCCGTCGGGGATTTTCCAGCCTTTGAGGTCGGCGCCGTTGAAGAGGGAGGTGAAGCCGGCGGGTGGCGCTTCGGCTGTTAGGGTGGCGGCAAGCAGTAAGCACAGCGTGATTGATTTCATGGCGGTGTTGACTCCTCTATGACAATATCTGATTCCACACGCGGAGGTAATTGCCGCCGGCGATTTGGGCGATGTCGGCGTCTTTGAATCCGCGTTCGGCGAGCATCCTGATGAAGGTTTCCCAGTGCTCGCGCATGGTTTGCGCTTCGACGCCGGACGGCGCGCGACGGCCTTGGGTGAATCCCGGGACGTGGCCGGTGTACGGGTGGCCCGCGTCGTGTCCGAGCCAGCCGATTCCGATGTGCCGCACGCCGACCGTCTTGGCGAGGTGCTCGACTTCATCGGCGAGCAACTTGTACGGCGTCTGTCCTTCGATGTAGCGAATGCCGACGATGCCGCCGGTCTTGGCGATGGCTTTGACTTCCTCGTCGATCAGCTCGAGAGGCGTTTTCAAGAATGGCTGAATGTTCTGGTGCGTGGAGACGATCGGGTGTTTGGAAATCTCGGCGCAGTGAAGCACGCCGTTCGCCGAAAGATGCGAGACGCCGATCATCATTCCGAGCCGGTTCATCTCCCTGACGACTTCGACGCCGAAGGGCGAGAGGCGCCCGCCCATCTTGCCGCCCTGGATGCCGTCGCCAAGCTGGTTGCGCGCGTGATGCGTAAGCTGCATGCCGCGGACGCCGAGACGATAGAACGTGCGCAGCAGCGCCATGCGGCGATCGGCATGATATTCGGGCTCGGGCAGGCCTTCGATGGAGCCGCCGCCTTCGAGATCGAGAAAGATCTGCACCTTGCCGCGATTCGGCCTGGTGGGAATGTCGGCCTTGGTCTTGATGATCGACGCTTTGCCATCCGTTTTTTCGATCTCGACCAGCAGCATGTCGAGAGTGCGGAGCGAGCCATCGAGCATCGGCTGAATGCCGTGCCGTTCGTCGACTGAATCGCCGCCGGCGGGCATGATCACGACGCTCATGCCGCTCTCGATGAGCCTGGGCACGAGGAAATCGCGCATCGGCGAGTGCTGCGATTTATCGCGGAGCTTGAAGC
>JBOGMR010000613.1:0-3367 GCA_050746825.1 Bryobacteraceae bacterium
CCTCAGATGACTTCGATCGCATCTCTGCTGGCCGATCGGCGTTTCGTATGGACGACCTTTTAGAGCTCTGGCGCCTCTTCAACAAGCGCCAACCAGCCGGGAAAGGAGCGCAGGATGTGTAAGGGAAATCCCGCCGCATTCGGAAGAATAATTTCGCCGCACCGGGCCGGCCCGACATCATTGGTTCCGGACAGTTTTGTCAACATGACTGGTATCAGCTGCCTATTTCGTAGGACTTATGAGGCATAATAATACTTATACACTGGCTGAGCGATCAGATGGCCAAACTGAAAAAGCCCGGCCAGAAAACGCTGGAGTTGAAACGGACGGGCGCCCTCAATCCTCATCCCGACTCCGTTTCCGACACCCTGTTCAAAGAGAATCCATTCTTCGATCCCAAGGATATTCTCCAGGTTCGCTACGAGATGCTGCGCCGACACAGCGTGGAGGGAGTCTCGATCGTCGATGTGGCTACTGGGTTTGGCGTTTCGCGCCCCACGGTCTATCAGGCTCAGGCTGCATTCCAGCAAGCTGGCCTGAGCGGCCTGCTTCGCAAGCACCGTGGGCCCAAAGCAGGGCACAAGCTGTCCGCCGAGGTCATCGAGTATGTGCGGACGTTGCGATCTGGCGAGCCCGACTTGACGACCGTCGCCTGTGTCCAAGCCATTCAGGAAAAGTTCGGCATCACGGTTCACCGCCGCAGTCTGGAACGGGCGTTGGCGAGCAAAAAAAAACCGCGCAATCCGGCGTGAGCTCACCCATTCCGGATGGAACCGTCGTAGCTTACGAAGGCCTCCGCCGACAAGTAGTCCAACCGGACGGACGAGGAGAACACCTGGAAGGCCGCGGTGTTCTCATGCGACGTGGCTTGGCAACTTGGGCCCAGATCATGCCCGCGGCCGTACCGGCACGTGCACCCGAATCGCATTTTCCATCCAGGGCAGAAACGGCGGTCCTCGACTCATTTGGAGCCGAACTCGTCCGTCTGGTAGCAGGTCTGATTCTCAGCACTCGACAGGAGGGTTTTCTGCATGCCTGAACTGAAAGTTACCCAGCAGCATCTGGAGCGCGATGCCTATCTCTACATTCGACAGTCCACACCGCGTCAGGTCCTGGAGAACACGGAGAGCACGCAACGCCAGTACGCCTTGCGGGATCGCGCCGTGGCGCTGGGCTGGCCGCTCGAACGTATTCACGTACTCGACTGTGATCTTGGTAAGTCGGGCTCACAATCGGCCGGCCGGGACGGGTTTCAGAAACTGGTAAGTGAGGTCGCCCTGAGCAAGGCGGGGCTGGTGATGGGGCTGGAGGTATCGCGCCTGGCCCGGAACTCCGCCGACTGGCATCGGCTGATCGAGTTGTGTTCTCTGGCCGGCGCACTGATTCTCGACGAAGATGGAATCTACGACCCGGCGAATTTCAACGACAGGCTCCTGCTCGGTTTGAAAGGGACCATGTCGGAAGCAGAACTTCACTTCCTCAAGGCGAGGATGAGAGGTGGGATGCTCAACAAGGCTCGACGCGGCGAACTCGAGATGCGCCCGCCCGTCGGCCTTGTCTACCGAGACGACGGCGTTCTGATTCTCGATCCCGATGCCGAAGTCCAGGCTGCCATGCGCCTCGTCTTCGAAACCTTCGAGCGAAACGGCTCAGCGATGCAAACCGTCAAGCTATTTCATGATCAAGGTGTCCAGTTTCCGCGCCGCATCCGCAAAGGAGTGAATAAGGGAGAGTTGCATTGGGTGCGGGCGGGGCACTCTCGCATTTCTTCAGGTGCTGCACAACCCACGCTACGCCGGCGCGTTCGTTTACGGTCGCCTGCGCACTCGCCGTTTGCCGGACGGCAAGCACAGCACGACGAAGGTTCCGCAAGCGGAGTGGCAGTTCGTGATTCCCGATTCATGCCGGCTACATCACCTGGGAACAGTTTGAGGCCAATCAAAAGCGACTCTCCGAGAACGCTCTGGGATTCGGAGGAGCACGCAAGGCTGGTCCAGCACGCGAGGGGCCGGCGCTTCTGCAAGGCCGTGTCCTCTGCGGCGTCTGCGGAGAACGTATGGGCGTACGTTACAACGTCGCCTATCACCAGGTGGCCCCAACCTATGTCTGTCAGGAAGCATCTGTCCGGAATGGGGAGAAGGTTTGCCAGAGCGTGCCCGGCGCCGTCGTCGATCAGGCGATCGGTGGCCTGCTGCTGGAACTGATGCAGCCCATCCATGGAGGTCGCCTTAGCCGTTCAGCAGGAAGTTGAGGCGCGGATTACCGAGACCGACATGTTGCGGCGTAAGCACGTGGAGCGGGCGCAGTACGAAGCTGAACTCGCTCGTCGGCGTTATATGAATGTAGACCCCGCGAACCGGCTTGTCGCTGATAGCCTGGAAGCTGAGTGGAACAACAAGCTGCGTATCCTCGCCGAGACGCAGACGCAGTACGAGCAACAGATACAGAAGCAGCGCCTGATGATCGACTCCCAGACGCGCGAGCAACTGCTGGCTCTGGCCACCGACTTCCCACGAATATGGAATGATCCATCTGTGGAACATCGGGACCGAAAACGTATCCTCCGCCTCCTTATTGAGGACGTGACGTTGATTCGTGGAGAGACGATCCAGGTTCATGTGCGTCTCCGCGGCGGCGCCACTCGGAGCTTCACATTGGCTAAACCGTTGCCAATCGCTCAGATTCGGAAGACCAAGCCGGAGGTCGTCGCCGAGATCGACGGACTGCTCGATCACTACTGTGATCGCGAGGTTGCGGATATCCTGAATCGACAAGGACGACGGACCTGGCAGAACGAACCGTTCAACCTCAAGAAAGTTGCTCATATCCGCCAAGCCTTTCATCTGAAGTGTCGCTACCTCCGCCTGCGGGCCAGAGGACTGCTCACCACAAGAGAGATGAGCGTGCGGCACGGCGTGACCATCACTACAATCAACCTTTGGGCCAGAGAGGGCCGGCTGCAAAAGCACCGTTACGATAATGCGCGTCGTTGCTTATACGAACCGGTGGAAAGAGACGCGATTCTCAAGGGCCACGGAGGCCGACGGTCCCAGCAGCCGACTTTCACCGTCGCACAGGCGGGATGAGGTGCAATATGAAACGTAGGCTTTGTCGCGGGGTTTCAGCGGTCGCGCTGGCGCCACGGCGACACTGTAGTGCGCGGCCATTTCTTCGTAGGTCCGATTGACGCTCGGCTCATAGCGGCATGCCTTCGTCACGCCCGACTTCAGGTTGTCCGGCACCACGATCTCGGGCACACCGCCCATAAACTCGAAGGCGCGCAGGTGGGCGCCGATCCAGTCGGCCAGTCCCTGGGACAGGCTTGCTTCGGCATAGGTATAGCTGCTGGCGCCCAACACGGCGACAA
>JBOGMR010000614.1:0-3602 GCA_050746825.1 Bryobacteraceae bacterium
CGTCTCATCCGCTCGGTCGAGCCGAAGGTTAGTACTCGTCATCGGATATCTTGGCGTTCCACGTGGCGGCCTGCTCTGGTGGCAGCCGGCGGACGAGCTGCATCAGCTCGGATTTCAGCGGGCCGACGTAGAACTGGTACGCGTATCGTTCGGATTGGGGGGCATCAGGTGGAATGCTGGCGCCATGCGCCATGCCGGGCACGTTCATGAAAACCAACGCCGCGTTCCCGACAAAGGGAACGGTCCGGACGAATTCCGCGCGACCGCCATGGGCCTCCGGGTAGTACGTCTTCCTGAACGGCGCGTGCTGGTCGTCAAGAATGCGGTAGAGCTCCGTCCCGTACTCGCGACTGTCGCCTGAACGGGCAAAATAGATGAGGCCGGTGAGCGTCGCGATCTTCTTGTCCCTGTGCGGCCTGAGCCGATACCCGGGCCGTCGCAGCATCAACCGGCCCTGAAACGCGTGGTGAGCCAGGTTGAGCGCGGCATCGGCGAACGGAGGGCCGAAGAGCGCCTGATAGGCGACGGCGAGGGAGGGCCGAAACGCTTCGAGCAGTATTGGCGTCAGCAGTCCGGCGACGATATCAGTGTGAAACCATGACCACGCCTCACGCGATCGCGCGGGGGCGTTCGCTGTTCTGGAAGGGTCGAAGTTCGCCTTTACTTTATCCGCAACGTCGAACACCTCGGGTGGCGGCATCGTGTCCAGGAGGTGCGCATAGATCTCAACCGGCAGCAAATCGGCGATAACCATGTGCGGTCCGGGATCCGTCACCAGAGGAGCATCCGCCACCGCCTCGCGAAGGTAGGTCGCGAAGGAATCGATGGTTTGCTGGCTGGCTTGATCCATAAGGTATGTCAGGGAGAGCGCTCCTCATTGCTGAAGCGCTTACGCGCGATATTAACATCGTACGCCGCGGTGTTCGGCCGTCTGAACCTCGTGCCGGCGGCCCTGATGTACGACGGCTCCCTTCGCTTGCCTGTCCCGCGAGATCGCCGAAACGGGCGCCTCGGAGTACGATGTGTCCATCTCCTTAGGACATGCATATAGCACGGGCAGTGACATTCCTTGTTGAGCGGACAGGTTTCCGCGCCCGTTTGCAGGAGATGTGGCGGCGGGACATCGCGCGGTCGGTGGCGGCAGCTGACCGACACACTGGCAAGGCCATTGGAAAGCTAGGGCGCCTGTTGGATGAGAGCAGGCAATTCCAGCACGCCAGTGCGGTGGCGGTCCGGGATGTCGAGAAGCGCCTCGCGGCGTCTGACGCTGCCGTCCGGAATCTTGAACAGCGGCTCACGGAACTCGAGCGCACCGCGCTGGTGGACAGCCGCCAGGCGCGACAGGTCGCCGACTGGCAGTTGCGGTTCAGTCCGGCCGGAATCTGCGCGCACGTGACGCGCGTCGTCTCCGAAGCGCCGCTGCGCGAAGACCCAGCGGCCCATCTCCTGGTCGAACGGCTGTTTCCGCCAGATTTCTACGAGCTCTTGCTCGCCAGCCTGCCGGAAATGGACCTCTTCCAGTCGTCCGATTCGAACGAGATGTACCTCCGTCCCGCAGAGTTTGGAGTCGTGCCGCGCCTTACTGGTTTGGTGTGGGAGTTCATCGACACCCACGTGGCCCGGGCCGTAGCCGGCGCCGCGCTTCAGCGCTTGCGCCCCGTTATCGAGGCACGCTATGAGGCGCTGTTCGGCCGCGAGTGGGCCGAGGCGGTTCTCGGCCTTTCACACGAGTCTTCCGGAGGCCGAATGATGCTCTGGCGACGCGGCTATTGCGAGAAGCCGCATCTCGATCCGAAGAGGACGTCGGTTACGGCCCTCGTGTATCTGGCAAGACCTGGTGATCCAGAGACCGGGGGCACGATGCTGTACTCGATCGACGGTGATTTCGCACCCGTGCACACCAAGACGTCCTATCCCGACGTGCACGGTCTCAGCTGCACGCTCGTGTCGCGTGTGCCGTTCCGTCCCAACTCGGCCCTGATCCTGGTGAACGCCGGCGGCGCGCATGGGACCGAAGTCCCGGACGACATGCCCTCCGATCTCGTCCGATACGCGTTCGAGCTCCAAATCGGTCCGAGCGCCCAACAGCTGCTGGACTTTGTTTCGACGCTGCCGCCATCGGATCAGCAGCAATGGCTCGACCTCGCGGCGTTGCGCGCGACATGAGTCATCTCCTCATCGTGTCGTTGTCGCGGAGCGGCGGAAAGCTGTTACGGACGCTCCTGGATGGTCATCCGGAGTTGAACGTGTTTCCGTTCGAGCATTGGAACCGAATGTCGAAGAACAAGATTCCGGCACGCCGGATCGAGGCCTTTGACCGTCTGTCGGTCGAAGCCAAACTCGCGACGGCGGGAGCCGCGCACGTCGAGCGGAAGCTGATGCGCTTGCACCCTCCGGCGCTGGTCGCGGAAGTGATGCAGGCTTGGCGGGTCGAGAGCGCTGGCGCCAGAACGCTTCCGGCTGCGTACGAAAGCCTGGCGCTCGCGTACTTCACCGCCCTTGGAAGGGCCCGGGACGCCGTCGCGGTGAACCACTGTGGGAGTCTCTGCCGGTTCACGCGCGATCAGCTGGATGCCGTATTTGGATCGGGAAGGCACCTGCTCACGATTCGCGATCCTCGTGCCGTCTTCAGCTCCATGCAGGGATTGTTGTACCGGAAGTTCACGCTCAAGCGGGTGCTGAAGGGGAAGATACGGGCGGGCGTGCTCGAGCGGCACATCCAAAAGCTGGAAACAGTCAATTCGGCGTCCGGATACTTGCGAGAGTTCTGTGAGGACTACCGGACCATGGTTGCCCGATACGCAGCCTGCCCCGATGTGATTCGGATACGGTTCGAAGACCTGGTGAGATCGCCAGAGGCGACCATGCGGGGGCTTGCCACACGGCTCGCCATTCGTTGGGATTCGACGCTCCTGGCGCCAACTGAACTTGGCATCGCCCACTCCCCGAACTCGTCGTTCGCGCGACGCGGCAGCGGAATCCACGCCCGAGCGGCCGACGACTGGGCGGGCCGCATGGCTCCCTCGGTATGCAGATACATTGAGGAAGCTCTGGCAGAGGAGATGGCAGCGCTCGGATACCAGCGGATCGATCTGCGCGGTCGACCGGTGCTCGACGTGGCGCCGTTGCTTCGTAACTGTTGACTCGCGGCGCGCCGGGAAGGCAGGGGGATGGCATGGTCACGCGTCAGTGGTGAGGGCGTTCACGACCTGCGTGCCCGGAGCGGCTTGACCACCGACTTCTGCCATCGCTTGCCGGCGAGTCTTGCGCGGCGTTTCGCGCGTTCGCTCGCGATCGCGACCGTCCTGCGGACGCTCTTTCGGGTGCGGTGGCCGGCCTTTTCGAGCGCCCTGCTCACCGGCTTGAGTGGCCGGCGCCGCAGCCAATCGACGACAGCGGCCACCCCCGACACGACGAGAATGATCGGCCACGCTCCAGGAGCCAACAGGGGCATCGCCTGCGGTTTCGGCTGCGGCGATGCCGCCAGCCTCTCGATGGTGTCGGCGAAGATCGGTGTTGCTGGACGATCGACGCCGTACGGCCTGATGAAACCCGCGATGAAGCGCTCGGTCTCCGTGCGCGCCCCCTCGGGATCGCGGAGC